>JAYTLK010000076.1:0-82156 GCA_043729515.1 Herminiimonas sp. | reverse complement strand
AGGCGCTCGTAGCATTCCACGCCCTTGGCGTTGTTGTATTCGGTCTCGCACTCCTCCCACGCGAGCTTGACGCCGTTGATGCCGCCTTCCTTGACGTTGAGGTAGTTCAGGTAATCGACATAGCCGCCGTAGAAGGACTGGCCGTTGGCGCCGTAGGGGCCGACGCGGTAGCTGGTGATGCCGATGAATTGTTCATTGGCTTGTGCGCAGGCCTGGCCGATCGGGGCTAGCAGCGCGGTGGCGGTTGCCGCCGCCAGCATCAGGTGTTTCAGGTTTTTCATGCTCGTCTCCTTCTGGTTGGACAGGTGCGCCTGCTTCGTTGACATCGTTGGTTCGGAACGGCTCAATGGGGGAATGGCCACAAGCGTAATTTCTCTTTCGCGATCTGCCACAGCCGCGCCAGCCCGTGCGGCTCGACGATCAGGAAAAAAATGATCAACCCGCCGAACACCATCAGCTGCACGTTCGACACCGCCGCATTGGTGAACGGCAGGTGCAGGAGCGACGCCAGCGGCGGCAACAGGTTATCCAGCAGGATCGGCAGCAGGAGAATGAAGGCCGAGCCGAGAAACGCGCCCAGGATGCTGCCGACGCCGCCGACGATGATCATGAAGAGAATCCGGAACGACAGGTCCAGCGAAAAGCCGTCCGGCTCGACCGAACCAAGATAACAGAACGCATACAGGGCCCCGGCCACGCCGCAATAGAACGAGCTGACGGCAAACGCCAGCAGCTTGGTCTTCATCAGCGGAATGCCGATCACTTCGGCCGCCACGTCCATGTCGCGTACCGCCATCCAGGCGCGTCCGGTGGCCGAACGCACCAGGTTTTTTGCCGCCAGCGCCATGACGCTGACGATCGCCAGCACGAACAGGTATTTTCGCACCGGCGAATTGATGTCAAAGCCGAACATGGTCAGCTTCTGGGCGCTGATCACGCCCGAGGAGCTGTTATTGGAAAACCAGGCGAATTTCGTCAGCACCCAGACCACGAAAAACTGCGCCGCCAGTGTCGCCACCGCCAGATAGAAGCCCTTGATGCGCAACGATGGCAAACCGAACAGGACACCGACTGCCGCCGCCGCCAGCCCGCCACCCAGGAACGACAACAGGATCGGCATGCCGTCGATGCGCAGCTGGAAATTGTAGGCCGCATAGGCGCCCACCGCCATGAAGGCGGCAGAGCCGAGCGAGAGCTGGCCGGCATAACCGGTCAGGATGTTCAGCCCGAGCGCGGCCAGCGACAGCACCAGGAACGGCATCAGGATCGCCGAGAACCAGTATTCGCTGGCCAGGAAAGGAATCCCGACGAAGGCGATCGCCAGCACCAGCGCCATGCCGATGCGGTCCTGCCGGATCGGAAAGATCTGGCCATCGGAGAGATAGCTGGTCTTGAACTGGCCTGCTTCGCGATAAAACATCCTGTGACTTTCTTGAATTGACATGCCGACCACTGAACAACGACTGCGATGACGACGACTCCGGCATTACACCCGGTCGATGTGCTTCTCGCCGAACAGCCCTTCCGGCCGTACCAGCAGGAACAGCAGTGCGAACACATATGGAAACCAGCCTTCGATGCCACCGAAATTACCACCGAAGGCATCCTGCATCAGCGGCGGCAGATAGATCTCCGCCAGTTTTTCGGAAGCGCCGATGATCAGGCCGCCGACGATCGCTCCTGGCACCGATGTAAAGCCGCCCAGGATCAGCACCGGCAGCGCCTTCAAGGCAGTCAGGGTGAGCGCGAACTGCACGCCATTGCGCGAGCCCCACAACAATCCCGCCACCAGCGCCACGAACCCGGCCACGCCCCACACCACTGCCCAGATATGCTGCAGCGGAATGCCGAGCGACAGCGCGGCCTGGTGATCGTCGGCCACCGCCCGCAAGGCTCGCCCGACCTTGGTCTTCTGGAAAAACAATGCCAGCGCCAGCACCAGCAGCAGCACCATGCCGGAGGCGAACAGGTCGAACTTCGAGATACCGATGCCGTAGCGGGTCATGATCGTGGCGATCGGTTCGTCGACGATGCCCAGGTTGATCGGCCGCACGCCGCTGCCGAACAACAGCGGGCCCAGGCCTTCCAGAAAAAATGCCAGCCCGATGGTGGCCATGAAGAGCGTGATCGGCGGTTGATTCACCAGCTTGCGCAGCACCAGCCGCTCGGTCAGCAGACCAACGGCCAGCATCACCAGAAAGCCACCGATGGCCGCCGCCCACAGCGGCAGGCCGCGTTCGACGAAGCTCACCGTGGCGAGCGCGGCGAAATACACCATCGCGCCCTGCGCGAAATTGAACACGCCGGAGGCCTTGTAGATCAGCACGAAGCCGAGCGCCACCAGGGAATACATCAGGCCCGACAGCAGGCCCGTGATCAGGACTTCGAGAAAAAATTGCATGTTCCGGCAAGCCGTTGTGGGTTCAACATCATCAGTGTCAGCATCAGGACTGGCCTCGGAGTCGGAGTCGGAGTAACAATCGATGCGGTCCTCTTGCGCGCTGCTTCAATGCGAGGTGCCGAGATAGGCGGAGATCACATCCGGATTGGCCATCACTTCGGCCGGCGTGCCGTCGCCGATCTTGCGGCCGTAGTCGAGTACCACCACCCGGTCGGAGATGTCCATCACCACCCCCATGTCGTGCTCGATCAAAACGATCGTGGTGCCGAACTGGTCGTTCACATCCAGCACGAAGCGGCACATGTCCTGCTTTTCCTCGACATTCATGCCGGCCATCGGCTCGTCGAGCAACAGCAGCCGCGGCTCGGCAGCGAGGGCACGCGCCAGTTCGACGCGCTTCTGCAAGCCGTACGGCAGGCGCCCGACCGGCGTCTTGCGCACATGCTGGATCTCCAGGAAATCGATCACCTGCTCGACCTTTTCCCGATGCGCGACTTCCTCACGCCGGGCTGGTCCCCACCAGAGCGCATTGGCCAGCAGGCTCGAGCGCATCTTGGTATTTCGCCCGGTCATGATGTTGTCCAGCACCGACATGCCCTTGAAGAGCGCAATGTTCTGAAAGGTGCGGGCGATGCCCTGGCGGGCAACCTTTGCCGGCTGCATTGCCTGCCGGCGCACGCCATCGAACACGATCTCACCCTGCTGCGGATGATAGACACCGTTGATCACGTTAAGCATCGAACTTTTTCCAGCGCCATTCGGGCCGATGATGGCGCGGATCTCGTGTTCCTTGACGTCGAAGGAAATGTCGGTCAGGGCTTTCACGCCGCCGAAGGAAAGGGAGATATGGTCCAGGCTCAGGATCACGCCGCCGATCTGGCGCCCGCTCGCTACTGCTGCGGCAGGTGTCGATGGCCTTGCGGACGCGTCATCGATTGCAGCCGAATCGAAGGGCGCGTTCATGCCGCCTGCCGATCCGGCAGCGCCGCCATCGTCGCCGATGGGCTTGCCGCTGCAAAGGTGCGCACCTCGGCAATCTTCAGGTCGGCTGCCACCATGCCCTGCCGTCCATCCTCGAATTTCACCGCCGTCTCGATGTACTGCGACTGCCGGCCGGTATACAGCGCCTCGATCAGCAACGCATATTTTTGCGCGATGAAACCGCGCCGCACCTTGCGGGTCCGGGTCAGCTCATCGTCGTCCGGATCGAGTTCCTTATGCAGGATGAGGAAGCGATGCACCTGCGAGCCGGCCAGAAGCGTGTCGCGCGCCAGGTCGGCATTGACCTTCTGCACACAGTCGCCGATCAGCGCATAGACCTCCGGCAGGCCAGCCAGATCGGTGTAGCCGCTGTAGGCCAGGCCGCGCCGCTCGGCCCAGTTGCCGACGGCCTGCATGTCGATGTTGACGAAGGCGTTCACCGTGTCGCGTTGGTCGCCGAAGGCCACCGCTTCCTTGATGAACGGGAAAAACTTCAGCTTGTTCTCGATGTACTTCGGCGCGAACATCCTGCCATCGGCCATGCGCCCGACATCCTTGGCGCGGTCGATGATCTTCAGGTGGCCGTCCGGGTCGAAGAAACCGGCGTCGCCGGTATGGAAGTAACCGTCGGCGTCGATTGCCTCGGCCGTGGCGTCGTCGCGCTTGAAGTAACCGGTCATGAGGCCGGCCGAGCGCACCAGCACTTCGCCATCTTCCCCGATGCGCACCTCGACCCCCGGCATCGGACGCCCGACGGTGTCGAGCCGCACCTGGCCGGTGGGCTGCATGCACACGGTCACGCAGGTTTCGGTCATGCCGTAGAGCTGCTTCAGGTTGATGCCCAGCGAACGATAGAAATCGAACAGGTCCGGGCCGATCGCCTCGCCACCGGTATAGGCCACCCGCAGGCGCGACAGGCCGAGCACGTTCTTCAGCGGCCCATAGATGAACAGCTGCCCGAGCGCATATTGCAGGCGGTCGGCAATGCCGACGTCGTCGCGCTGCTCCAGGATGCGCATGCCGACCCGGCGCGCCACGCCCATGAAATGATGGAACAGGCGCCGCTTGATCCAGCCGGCATCCTCGATGCGGATCATCACCTGGGTAAGAATGTTTTCATAGACGCGCGGCGGGCCGAAGTAGTAACTCGGGCCGATCTCGCGCAGGTCGCTCATCACCGTCTCGGGCGATTCGGGGCAATTCAGACACAAGCCGCAGACCATCGACTGCGCATAGGAATAAAGGAAGTCGCCGACCCAGGCCAGCGGCAGATAGCACAGCACGTTGTCGGCGGCACTCAGGTGGTCGAATTCGACCAGTACCTTTGCCGTGGCGATCATCGCGCCATGGGAATGGCAGACGCCCTTGGGTTTGCCGGTGGTGCCGGAGGTGTAGAGGATGACGGCGGTGTCGCCGGCCTGCCCGGCGGCGAGTTCGCGCTGGAAGAATTCCGGATGCGCAGCATCGAAGGCGCGTCCAGCCGTCTGCACTGCCGCGAAACTGGTCAGTTCGGACTGACCGTAATGGCGCAGGCCGCGCTCGTCGTCGACGATCACGTGGCGCAGCATCTTCGTGCCGATCGTGCTCTCCATGTTGCCGCCGGCGTCGGTGTGCGCAGCCGCCCGCATGGCCTGGATCTCGAACAGCTTGTCGACCTGTTCCTGGTCCTCGACCACGGCGAACACGATCTCGGCATCGTCCAGCACATAAGCCATGTCGGCTGCCGGCGCATCCTGATACAACGGCACCGGCACCCCGCCCAACACCTGCGCCGCGGCCATCGCCCAGTAGAGGCGCGGCCGGTTGTCGCCAACGATCGCCAGATGCATGCCGCGCTTGAATCCAAGCGCCGCCAGCCCGCAGGCGAATGCCCGCACTTCGACTGCGCTCTGCGACCAGCTGGTGGCCTGCCAGATGCCGAGATATTTTTCGCGGAACGCCGGTGCCTGCGGCCGTACCAGCGCATGCTGCAGCAAAAGTCGTGGAAACGTCGCCACTTTCGCCTGGATGGGTGTCTCCTCCATCGCCTGCCTTTGTTCTATCTGGTGGTGCAGGTGTTCCTGCATCCTTTATTCGCCAGTGGTCTGGCGTTGCAATCGTTTTTTATCGCGGCGGAATGTTTCATGCCCGGCCGATCGATCTGCTTTCTGGCACACCGCAATTTGCCGCAGCAACTTTCGCAATCTTGCTTGCCGCCAGCCCGCATCATATGACGCCAGTTGCCTGCGTGGCGAAAAGCGTCCGGATTTTCACGGCGATCGGCCCAACTTTCGATTGCGCACTGCAACATGAAGTCAGCTGGCCGCGCTTGCAGACGGCAGCGGTCGCCTTGCACGATGGCACCCGACGATCGATCGACGAATTGCAGCTATGATCTCGACGATGAAGCTGCCACCGATCGATCGATTCGTGCTTGACCGTGTCATTGAAATGGCGTGGGAGGACCGCACGCCGTTCGATGCGATTGCACACCAGTTCGGGCTGAATGAATCGGCTGTCGTGGCCTTGATGCGCAAACATCTGAAGCGATCCAGCTTTGCACTGTGGCGCCAGCGCGTTGCCGGGCGCAGCACGAAACACCAGTCGAGGATGGGTCCTCAACGGGAAAATTCGGAGTCCTGATGCACGCCTTGGCGGCGTCGAACCTGTTCGACCAGCATCATGTGCGGCACGGTCAGTGCTGCAAGGCCGACAAAAAGGATACGTAACATCCGTTCACTGGCGGGTATGTCACCGAAAATCATCGTTGCAGCGATGACTGCGGCCAGGCAGGCAAGCGTGGGCAGGAGTGCGACCCGCCACAGCAGGCGCAGTGGCGCAGTGCCGCTCAGCGTCGCGCTGCGAATGACATGGCGCGGGCCATGCAGTGCGCAGAAATAGATGATGAATGCCAGGAGAGGGTCCATCAATATCGACAGCATCACGACGCATGCGACCTCGCAGGCGGCAATCCGATTTCTGCGCAAGAAAAAAACCAGCAGCAGGTTGGCAAGCAGGATCGGCGGTCCGATTACCTGCAGCACTGGCGTGACTGCCGCCGCTGCCCCCACCCCGGCCAAGCTGGAGAAAAGCGCATCGAGCCGCGCCGAGTGAAACACCGCAGGCAAGGCAATGATCGCGCTGCCGAAGCAGAGGCGGGCACCGATCGGGAGATCCGTTACCAGGTCTCCTGCAAAATGAAACGCGGAGATCATCAGAAACGCCATCAGGAAAATCGTCGGCGCCACCCACCATGTCAGCACCACCAGCGACCCCAGAAACAGGTAGACGATCACGAAAGCCAGCCATTGCACCGGGGTCCGGAAGCGGTACAAGGTTCGGGCGAAGACAGGGTCGAGCGCGCCATGCGGTACCCCCAGGACGATGATGGCGATCGTCACCACCGCCAACAACCGGGAATCCGACAGGTATTTCAGCCAGGGCATCCCGGCCAGGCAGAGCAGTGCGATCACGCAGAACGAGATCGCCTGACGTCGCAGAAGGCGATGTTCATCCGCGCTGTTGAAAAGCGTTACCACGCTGGCAGCAGATCACGCCCGATCTGGCGGATGAAAGGAAGCGCAGGCAGGGACAGCACGACCTTCAGTGCATCGCGCACGGACGCACCATCGCTCAGGAATCGGATCAAGGCACCAGGGTTGCAGCGATCGAAGATCGGCAGGAAAAGTGTCGGTGCACAATGCGGCTGGTGTCTCAGCAAAGACAGGAACAGCCGGTCCATTCCCCGCATGAATGCCGGATCGGGCAAATGCCGATCCATCGGTGCAGACGCGACGATCTGGCGCGCGCAGTTGGTTGCCCACTTCTGGATACGCTGGAAGGCGTAGCCGGAACTCGCTCGGGCAGCGCCGTGCATCAGGCCTGCCTGCAGATAATCGTGGCGCGCAGGCGTGGTATCCAAGGGCAGCCCCATCGGCAGGAAACCCTGCTCCGTTCTTTCAATGGTGAAGTCATGCCGCCTGGTTCGAATCTGCAGCTGCTGCTGCAACTGGACGCGCAATTCAGGGAGCGGTACCGGGTCCTTGGCGAAAACGGTCAGCTCCACCAGCGCGCGATGTGCCGTCAGCGGAAGGACGTAGCAAAAGACCACGCGGTCGGCATCGCCGTCGATGAAGTCCATCAAGGTGACGATGCCGGCATCGAAGACCGGGGCGCTGCAGACGATTTCCTGACCCAGAAAAGACTGCCACAGAACAGGCGCCACCGCGCGCTGCGCCGGCCCTGGCTGCGGGCGTGTATCGACCAGCCTGCGGGCGCAGCGCATGCCGGCGTCAGTCTCGACCCGCCATACACCGCCGGAACATTCGGGCGCAGACAAGACCCTGACTGCTTTTTCAGTCGTGATCCGGGGCGCGCAGGATAGCTTTGCGAATGCATCCGCATAGAAACGATCGCCCTGGATCATCCGGTAAGGATGGGCGGCGCAGTCGAAATCAACCGTTTTACCTCGATGACGCAGCTCTACCCGATCCCATTCATGCGCGATCAGATCGGCGCCCTGGGCGTCCGCAGTGCCCCAGAAGCACCAGGTCCGGTCATTTTCGTAATGCGCACGTTGCTCGATGATGCATGTCGTGGGACAGGCGGCGCCGAACACGGCAAGCTCCCGGGCCAGGCTCAAGCCGGCACAGCCGCCCCCGAGAATCAACAGGTCGAATTCAGAGGTCATGAAGAGACGCATGCGCAAAAGCGGTCAGCGGCAGCCCGGCGAGTGGCAGATGAAGGAATTGATCGTGTCGGACACGTTCCAGGGGATGCCGGGAGAGACCGCCACGGCCGACCCCGAGATCGCTCAGGGCCTGCAGGGTCAAGGCCAGCTTGGCGGATGTGGGAACCGTGATTCGTTCCATGACCTGGTCCGGCAGCCGCCGCTGGACACGATGACCGATGGCGCGATACAGCCGCGCTGCCACCAGAATGGCGGCCCGTGCTCTCGGCGGGAGATAGATCAGGCCGGCCTCGCCACTGCGATAGAAGACTTCGGCCCTGGCAAGCAGTCGCTCGATTGCGCCAGCCATGCGCCGGCGAAGCGCTTGATCCGGCTTCTGCAGCGCTTCCGGCTCGCAATCACCGACCATCGATGCCGGCAGATAGCGCCGCCCCATTGCCGCGTCTTCGTGCACGTCGCGGCAGATGTTTGTCAACTGCATCGCGATACCGAGATCGATCGCGTGATGCAATGCGGTCTTGTCGTCGACATCGAGCACGCGACACATCATCAGTCCCACGGTTCCGGCCACTTGATAGCAATATCGCAGGAGCCGGGTTTCATCCGGAATGCGCACGCCGTCCAGATCCGAGCGTACGCCGTCGATCAGCGACACCATGATGGCCGGATCGATCTCGCATTGCTGCATCAGCGAAAGTGCATCGGCCACCAACGGGTCTGACCCTTCGCCTTCGACGATGGCATGCGCGATCGACGCCAGCGACTGACGCGCCGACTCGGCGCAGGGCGAGTCGTCGGCGATGTCGTCCAGATGGCGGCAGAACCGGTACAGGCGGGTGGCGCGCGACGCGTGCTGCGGGCTCAACAGCTGCCGTGCCCAATAGAAGCTGCGGCCCCGCGCAGCGAGAATCGCGTCGGCGTCACCGGCGACGGCAGTGCCGCCAGCATTGTCAGGCGGTGTCAGGTCGTCGGCCATCATGCGGGTACCGGTGCGATCATGCCGTCGATGACCTTGGCCGAGCAGAGCACGCCCGGCAATCCGGCTCCGGGATGGGTGCCGGCTCCCACCAGATAGAGATTGTCGATGCCTTCGGCGCGATTGTGAAAGCGGAACCATGCCGACTGCCGAAAGATCGGTGCGATCGAAAAGCCGGCACCGTGCGTGCTGCAGTAATCATTGCGGAAGTCTTCGGGAGTCATCCAGAAGTCTGCGGTAATCGTCGACGCCAGGTCTGGCAGGATGGTCGATCCGAGTGCGGCGACGATGCGCTCCCGTAGCAACGGTGCCTGCCGCGCCCAGTCCACCTCGCCCTGGAGATTCGGTACCGGACACAGGACGTAGAAACTGTCGCAACCGGCCGGCGCGAAACTGGGGTCGGTGGCGGTCGGCCGGTGGAGATACAGCGAAAAATCTTCGGCAAGCAGCTTGCGATCGAAGATATCTTTCAATAGCGACTGGTATCGCTCGCCCATCCAGATCGTGTGATGCGCGACATCCGGATAGGTTCGGGTAGTGCCGAAGTAAAGGACGAACAACCCCATCGAATAGTGCGCGCTCGCCAGTTTCGCCCGTGTCATGCGCGCCTGTTTTTTCGGCGGAACCAGATGGCGGTACAGGTGCGTCGGGTCGGCATTCGATACCACCAGGTCGGCCTCGACGTTGCGCCCGTCGGCAAGCCGCACCCCGGTCGCAGTGCGGCCATTCATGAGCAACGCGTCAATGGTCGTATCGAGCATGACGTCGATCGACTGTCGCTGCATCAAATCGCCCAGTGCGGCCGTGATCGCGCCGGTGCCGCCCATGGCGAAATGCACGCCGTAGGCGCGTTCCAGGAAATGGATCAGTCCGTAGATGCTGGTGGTGTCGAAGGGATTGCCACCGACCAGCAGTGGCTGGATCGAGAACGCCTGCCGCAATTTCGGATGCGACAGATAGGTCGAGACGAGGCCCCATACCGTCTTGTAGCTCTGCAGCTTGAGCAGGCGTGGTATCTGGGACAGCATCGTGCCGAAGCGATCGAAGGACGCTGTCGACAATTCGGTGAAGCCGACATCGAAAATGCGGCGCGAGTGCGCCAGCAGGGCCAGATAACCGTCGCAATCGCGTGGCTCGATGCGCGCGATCTCGGCAAGCGTCTCTTCCAGGGTACCGCCGTAATCGAACGTATCGCCATCGGCGAAACGGAATCGATACCAAGGCTTCATCGGCACCAGCTGCACGTGATCGGAGAAACGCTCGCCGAACAGCGCAAACAACTCTTCGAACAGAAAGGGGGCGGTGATCACGGTCGGACCGGCGTCGTGCCGGTAGCCGTCCCGTTCGAATACCTGGGCCCGCCCGCCGATGGCGCTGCAGCGATCGATCACGGTCACCCGGTAGCCCTTGGCGCGCAGGCGCAATGCGGCAGCGATTCCGCCAAAACCCGCGCCGATCACGACAGCATGCGGCGAGGATGCGTGACGCATGGGAGCGTTCACAGGCGGTTGTCCAGTTCGACGGCCAACTGCGCCAGCAGGCTGCCGCTGCGGCGCGGCAGCGCATGCGCCAGGCGGGCTGCCGTCGCCAGATGTTGGCGCGCCAGCGCGATGCATTTGCCGTGCAGGGTGGGGTCGAGCGCAAGCGATCCGAGCGGGCGTGCAAGTGCATGACGGTTTTCGCCGTGGTCGGCGTCCTTGGCGCAGCCATTGCGCTGCAAGAGCAGCGCCAGATTGAGCGTGGCGGCGCGGCCATCGAGGCCAGCATCTTTTTCCAGATCATCGAGATCGTCGGCGATCTGGTAGCCGATGGCGAATGATTCGGCTGCCGCGCGTGCTGCGCCACATGCGGCAGCGTTTCCAGCCGCCAGCAGTGCCAGTTCGAGTGGCAGACTCAGCAACGCGCCTGATTTTCCGGACACGATCCGCAGATAGGCGTCGATGGTGTCGACCGGGCTGGCGCGATGACCGATGTCGGCCGCCTGGCCATGGATCGCTGCGGCAGTGCGCAGATGGATCGTCTTCATCATCGACGCAAACTGCGCCGGAGCGTCGAGTTCGGCCAGCGCGGCGTAGGCAGATGACAGCAACAGGTCGCCCGCACAGATCGCCACGTCGGCGCCGAAGCATTTCCACACGGTCTGCTTGCCGCGACGGTGTTCGTCACGGTCCTGCAGATCGTCGTGGATCAACGATGCGTTGTGCAGGAGTTCACAGGTCGTCGCCAGCGTGACTGCCGTGCGGACGTCGAGGCCAAGATGGGTCGCCGCGTCGAGTGCGAGACGCGCGCGAATGCGGCTGCCGCCGGCTTGCAGGTGATGAATGCAGGCAGCTGCGACTTCATGATGTGTTCTTGATTCGGCATCGCAGGAAGCCGTGATCATTTGCCGGCAGCGGTCTTCCACCAACGGCAGGCAATCGGATGCGTCCCATGCGAGCGGATCGTTGGCCAACGCCGGTCGAGCGAGCATGTCGGACTCCAGGGAACGATTCTGACGGAAGAGACGGATTCCTTGCCTAAACACCGGGCAAGAAATCCGCTGACAGATTTGCGCGATCAGGCGTGTGCCGACTGCCCCTCGGCTTCGGATTTGCGCACGGCGATCAGGAAGATCAGTACGCCGAAGGCCGCCTTGGCAATGATGTCGGCAACGGTGTATCCGACCTGTACTGCCGTGACTGCGCTGCCACCTGTCAACCCGATCATCGGGAAGACGAACACGACCGGATAGAAGCACCAGGAAATAATGGTGATCCAGCGCGCACTGCTGATCAGGCCGCGTGCGGCGGCGGGTTGCGAGCTGATCGATGCGCTCAGGCCGATGAAGAGGTCATAGACGATGATGACGAACGGGATCATCGCCAGTCCCCACCACAGCCAGCGGGTACCGGCGTCGGCCGAGACTTCGCCTGGGTAACCAAGTACGACCATCGCTGCGGCGAGGAGGCCTAGCTTGGTCGCCTTCGCGACCGTCTCAGCCCGTGGCAAGCGCATCACGAGGATCAGTTCGATCAGCAGCAGCGGCACGGTGAGCAACCAGTCGACGTAGCGGTAGGCATCGTTGAACTTGACGCCGGTGGCCTTGATCTGGCCTGCAGTAACGGAGAACGCCGCCTCCCACGAGTTAAAGATGCGCAAATAATGGTACGCCGCTATCAGGGTCACCAGGCCAGTGATGGTCAGTGCGGTGCGGTAGGCGGGGCTGACCTGCGAGCGCCCCAGAAAGAAAAAGATCGTCGCCGCACCCATGACGGCAATGGCAAATGAAAATGCGTTGTAGACAAGCTCGTACTGACTGACTGTGATGGCTTCCACGTGCTGCTCTCCTTGATATCGTCGCGATTATTATGGTGAACAACCCAGTGCCGCCGGGACGTCTTGCAACGCACGCCGGCAAGGGTGATAACAGCGCCATTAAGAGAGGCTATTCGTCGCTTTTTTCGTCAGCAATGCGTTGCGCTTCTGCCTTTGCGATGAACTGCATGATCCTGGCCGTGTAGCGAAGGTCGGGACAAGGGTTACCACGCATCGCATCTTTGACGAACTGGACCGTCATCAACGACTCCATCAACGTAGGGTCCGCAGCCAACTGATTGATTGCTGCATCGAACTGATCGGGGTCGATACTCTCGTCGAGCAATGTCGCCACCTGGGACACCATCTCGAGATTCGGGTCGGGCTTCAAAAATTACCTCACAGAAATAGCTCTGTCCAATAATGGACGTATATCAAGAGCGATAGTTGCACGTGCTCGAAAAATAAGTGAGCGGACCGTGTTGATTGGAATCGCCAGGGTTTCGGCGATCTGAGCGTAACTGCATTCTTCAAGCTCACGCATCGTGATCGAGGCCCGCATTTGCGGTGACAGTCGCTCCAGCGACCGGTCGATGGCAGACAGCAGTTGCTGCCCCGAGACGAAGTCCTCCGGGCCAGGCGCGGTTTCTTCACGAAAGCCTGCAGCCGCGTCGCCGTCAGAATGAATGGTATGAATCGAAATCGCATTATCGGCCCGGACATGGCCGTCACGAAAATAGGTCGTGGCCGTATTGCGCGCAATCGTGTAAAGCCACGTCGAAAATGCACTTTCGAAACGGAATTGCGCCAAGGCGCGGTAGACCCGCAAGAACACTTCCTGCGTCAGTTCTTCGGCCACCCCTGCATTGCGAACCTGTTTGTTGATCAGGGACGCGACCCGCCGTTGATACTTCGTCACCAGCACTTCGAATGCACGCATGTCGCCGCAGTTGACGCGTTCGATCAGCAGGAAATCCACTGAACGCTGCAGTTGCCTTTCGTCTGCGGCCGCATCGGTCCGACATTGCGCGGCCGCCTCGGCTGAATGATCGGAGACTGCATCTGCTTGCGCGCTTTCTTCTGGACTTCCCATGGTCATGAGTATATCAATCAAGCAACTTATTTGTCGGACAAGGAATGGGGCGCAGCCATTGCCCGGAACGCCACGGTTGGTGGAGGCATACATGGTACGTCAGACAATCTGCAGGAAGCCGGACTTTCCGGCTCCTTGAGTCATCATCAAATCGTCATCGTTTGGGCGCCTCTGGCGTGATCTTCGTTTCAGCCAACCAAGCCGACGCCGATGCGCCGCGGCTTGCATGCCGAAGTCCGCCGCACTCTGTATCATGGGCAGATTGCCGCACCGCCGGCGCCCACCCGATCAGACCGCCTGCCGTCTCTGACCTTCATGCCATGGACATCCTGATCGCTTCCCACGCCACCACCCGCGAACGCATCGCCCGCCTGCGCGCAGCCATGCAGGACCGCGGGCTCGACGCCTACGTGGTGCCGTCGTCGGACCCGCATTTGTCGGAATACCTGCCAGGGCGCTGGCAGTCACGGGTCTGGCTCTCCGGCTTCACGGGCTCGGTCGGCACGCTGGTGGTCACCGCCGATTTCGCCGGTCTGTGGGCCGATGGCCGCTACTGGTCGCAGGCCGAAAATGAATTGGCCGGCACCGGCATCGCGCTGATGAAGATCCCCACCGGCGCCAGCACCCAGCACATCGACTGGCTGGCGCAACAAATGCAGTCCGGGCAGACGGTCGGCGCCGATGGCACCGTGCTCGCTCTGGCCACTGCGCGCCTGCTGCAGCAGGCGCTCGAGGCGCGCGGCATCGGTATGCGCACGGATTGCGATCTGATGGAATCGGTCTGGCCGGAACGTCCGGGCCTGCCCACACCAGCCATCTATGAACACGTCGCCCCACAGGCCACCCGCAGCCGCGCCGACAAGCTGGCCGAACTGCGCCGCGCCATGGGCGCACTCGGCGCCACCGACCATTTCATCTCGACCCTGGACGACATCGCCTATCTGTTCAACCTGCGCGGCGCCGATGTGAGTTTCAATCCGATCTTCATCGCCCATGCCCTGGTCGGCGCTGAACGCGCCACGCTCTACATTGCCGATGGCAAGATGCCCGCTGCAGTGGCCGCTGCCCTGGCCGCCGATGGCGTGGACCTGGCCGCGTATGACCGGGCGCCGGCTGCATTGGCGGCGCTGCCATCGACAAGCCGGTTGCTGATCGATCCGCGCCGCATCACCCTCGGCCTGCGCCAGGCAATCGCGTCGCAGGTGCAGGTACTGGAGGCGATCAATCCGACCACCTTTGCGAAATCCAGAAAAAGCGATGCCGACGCTGCCCACGTGCGCGCCACCATGGAACAGGATGGTGCGGCGCTGTGCGCATTCTTCGCCTGGCTGGAGACGGCCCTGCCTGGCCAGACCATCACCGAAGTCGAGATCGACGCCAGGATCACGTCGTATCGCGCCGCGCGACCCGGATTCATCAGTGCCAGTTTCAGCACCATTGCCGGTTTCAATGCAAACGGCGCAATGCCGCACTATCACGCCACCGAAGCATCGCATGCGACGATCGCCGGCGATGGTTTGCTGCTGATCGACTCCGGCGGCCAGTATCTGGGCGGCACCACCGACATCACCCGGGTGGTCCCGGTCGGGACGCCCTCGGCAGCGCAAAAGCGTGACTTCACGCTGGTGCTGAAGGGCGTGATCGCCTTGTCGTCGGCGCGTTTTCCGCGCGGCACCCGTTCGCCGATGCTCGACGCCATTGCCCGCGCACCGATCTGGGCCGAGGGCATCGACTATGGCCACGGCACCGGCCATGGCGTGGGGTATTTCCTGAACGTGCATGAAGGCCCGCAGGTGATTTCGGCCAGCGCCATGCCGGAACCGCATACCGCCATGGAGCCGGGAATGATCACGTCGATCGAGCCAGGCATCTATCGGCCGGAGCAATGGGGGGTGCGGATCGAGAACCTGGTCATGAACCGGCCGGCGATGACGACGCAGTTCGGCGATTACCTGGAATTCGAGACCCTGACGTTGTGCCCGATCGATACCCGCTGCATGGATCGATCGCTGCTGCGCATCGACGAGGTGGTCTGGATCGATGCCTATCATCGCACGGTGCGAGAGCGGCTCTCGCCACTGGTGTCCGGTGCGGCGCTGGCCTGGCTGGAGGCCCGCACCGAAGCGCTGTAAGCGCAACGGGCAACATTCCCCTGCTGCCTGCCCCGGGTGAAATCACGAAAGCAGCACAAGAACGTGGTTGCAAAAAAGCCGCGACCGACGATTCGGCAGCGGCTTTTTCATGCACGACCGAGCCAGGGTGCGATCAATCGCACGCGCCCTGGCGAATCGCTTACTTGCCTGAGGTGGCTTCCGGCTTCATGTTCGGATTCGCACTGGCCTTGGCCTCGGCCTTGACTTCCTTGCGGGTCTTGGTGCCGGCGGCTTTCTTGTCGACTTCCATTTCCGCTGCTGCCTCGCCTGTTTTCGGCAGGGTACCTGCCTTGGCGGCAGCGCGGGTATCGGCCTTGACTTCAGCACGGGTCTTGCTGCCGACCGGCGCCTTGCTGTCGGCTGCCATGGCTTGGCCTGCCTCGCCGTTCTTCATGGTCTCGCCCGACTTGACGGCAGTCCTGGCCTCTTCCTTGACGTCGGTGCGGCTCTTGGCCGGCATGGTGTCGGCGGCAAAGGCGTGGACCGCAGCCAACTGGATCAATGGCAGGGCGAGAATGACGAGTGCTTTTTTCATGATTACTCCGAAGTGGTTGAAAATAACGTACAGCAAATGGCGTACAGCGCAGTCTGATTTCAAAAAAGCAATATCGCGCGCCGCCCGATTCTAATCCATCTGCCGACATTCAGCGCAGCGGCAGCGCGATGCTGCCGGCAGCTTCCGAACGGCTGCCGGGCAGAGGCGTATTGCTCTCGCCATGATAAGCAAAGGCGATCGAGCACTTGATGTTGTCCGAGGTGTTGGGGCCGGCAGCATGAAACAATTTGCTGTGGAATAGAACGACATCGCCGGCGGCCAGTGTCAGTGGCACCGCCTGCGCCATCAGCCGCTGGTTCTCCGCCACTTCAGGGCGCAGGAAATGCAGGCCGTCGAGCTGCTCTGGCGCCAGTTCAAGCCGATGCGAGCCGGCGATGAACTGCAGGCCGCCATTGTCGGGCGTCTCCGGCCCGAGTGCCAGCCAGACGCAGACCAGGTCGGCCCGTTCGAACGACCAGTAGCGGATGTCGCGATGCCAGCCGGTGGCGCTGCCGAATTCCGGATGCTTGGTCATGATGCAGTTGTGATGCGCCAGCGTCAGGCGCGCCGGTTCGTCCAGCAGGTCGCGCACCGCGCCAATCACGCCCGGGTCTTCTGCCCAGGCGCTCAGGCACCGATGGCGACGGTAGGCACCGCGCAGGCGCCGCACCGTGCGTCCGCCTGGCGCGGCCAGTGATGCAGGCGCACCGGGATAGCCGACCTCGGCCTCGAATTCGAGTGGCTCCACCGCTGCCTCGAGATGGGCTTCGGTCAGCGCCAGCATCAGCTCGCGGATGGCTGGCGGAACCAGTGCCCGCAAAACGAGATAGCCGTCGCGGTGAAAGGTCTCGATCTGTGCGGCGGAAAGCTTGAACATGCGCATCCCCTGGCTTGCAACCTGTGGATCATAACCCGTGCTTCGACAGGTTGTCTTTCCAAAGCATGCACCTGCGTTATGATGTTGTCATGACTACCACATCCGCTTTTTTCTGGACCGGCTGGGCCACGCTGGCCGCGCTCGGCGTGTATTTCTGGACCATCTTCAATGCCGGCCGCGCCCGCGGCAGGTTCGGCGTGAAAGCGCCGGCCACCGACGGCCCGCCGCAGTTCATGAGCATCCTGCGGGTGCAGGTCAACACCGCCGAGCAGCTGATCCTGTTCCTGCCGGCGCTGTGGCTGTGCGCGCTGTTCCGGGATGACCGGATTGCCGCCGTGCTGGGCGCGGTCTGGGTGATCGGCCGAATCCTGTATGCGCTCGGCTACTACCGCGCACCATCCAAACGCGGCCCCGGTTTCGTGATCGCCATGGCGGCCACCGCCTGCCTCGTGATCGGTGCCCTGCTCGGTCTGGTCGGCCAGGTCCGCTAGTCGGCATGGCGAGCGCAAGCAACCCAAGCTCCGCCCGGCCCGAAGCCGCCTAGTCCAGCGCCTGGGCGCGAAGGGCAATTGCCCCCAGCGCAAGGCATAACACCGACAGGCTGCCCAGCGCTGCCTGCAATCCGGCCCACTGGGCCAGAAACCCGATCACCGGTGGCCCGACCAGGGCCCCGAAGTAACTGAGCGTGGCCACACCTGCCAATGCGTTCGGTCCTGCACTGCCGGCGGCGCTGAAGACGAACGGAAACACGCCTGCCAGCCCTGCTCCCGCGATTGCGAAACCCGCGATTGCCAGCGGCATGACGAATGCATGCACGCCCTGCACCGACGCGTTGCCGGCACCGGCGCCCGCAGCCTGTTCGGCGCCGAAGACGATCGCCAGCAGCGCCTGCGCGCCGACCGCGATGCCGATGCCCATGACTGCCAGCAAGGCGCCGCCTGCCACCACACGGCGCGCGCCGAACCGGTCCTTCAACCGATCGGCGACCAGCCGTGTGAGGAGCATGGCGCCGGTGAAGGCAGCGTAACCGAGCGGCGCGGTGCCGACGCTTGCGCCCATGTGGTCATGCATGTAAAGGCCACTCCAGTCGGCAATGCCGTTCTCGGCGATCGCGCCGAAGAAGCCGATCAAGCCGAGGATGAGCAGCGGACGCGGCAGCAGGTGGAAGCGGTTCTCGGGCGGTGAAGTGACGTTAGGATTGGCGGCAGAGTGAAAATCCGGCCTGGCATCGGAACTGGCACCGGAGATTGGATCAACGCTTGAAGTCTCCTGCAATTCCACCCCCGCCAGCACCCGGCAAGCCAGCCACAGCGGCACCGCCATCACCGACGCCAGCACCAGAAAATGCACCTGCGGCGTCACGCCCGCGCCGGCGATCACGCTGCCCGACAACGCGCCACTGACGGTGCCCACGCAAAACCACGCATGCAGCATCGACATGATCGAGCGTCCGGCTTTTTTTTCAGCGTCGGCGCCAATGGCATTGATGGCGACATCAAAACAACTGGCCGACCCACCCAGCAGGGCGAGTGCGACCATCAGGGCCGGAAGGCTAGCGGAACATCCGATGCAGGCCAGCGCAACGAGCAGCGCCAGCCCGGCGGTGAGGGCCGCCTTGGCCTGACCGCAACGGGCCACCATCGTGGCAGCCAGCGGGAAGGAAGCCAGCCCGCCAACGCCAGCGCACAGTAGCGCCAGTCCCAGCTGCCCAGCAGTCAGGTGCAGGCCGTCGCGCACCGCCGGAATGCGTGCGGCCCAGGCGGCAAACACCAGGCCCAGCAGGCCGAAGAGCAACGGCAGGCAGGTCTTGCGCCATCGCGGCTCAGTCCACCGCTTTGCTGACGGCGGCCTGGACGGCGAGATGATCGACGAGGTCCTCACGGCGACGATACGCCGGCAAGTTGACCAGCACCCGCAGAGCAACCTCCATGTTGATGTTCTTTTCCTTCAGATACGCGACCGCGTAGGCGGTGCCATGGATTTGTTGCAGCGTGATGCTCTTTCGCACGATCGCCGCGCTGACGCGATCGGTACGCGCCGGTATCGATTCCGGAAATGACCACTTGGTTGATCCTGACTGCCCTGGCTCTTCCTGCTGCGGCATCACCGGCGCGATGCGCTGCGCGGCTGGCTGCGGATGAGACTGGGAAAGTTGGCTGGGCTGGTTAAGCTGCTGCATGTTGGCTCCGTGATGACATGTGGCGGTCAATGGGATGGCAGGAATCCGGTCACGGTTTCCTGCCACGGAGCAAGTTTATTTAATTCCACATGGCAAGTGTTGGTTTTACGGGGTGGATGAATAACGTTGAACTTATCTGCCCGCGCGCCACCATGGGTCAGACCGACAGCGGCTTGTAACGAATCCGCTTCGGCTTGGCGCCCTCTTCCCCCAGGCGCTTCTTCTTGTCGGCTTCATATTCCTGGTAATTGCCGTCGAAGAAACTGACCTGGGAGTTGCCCTCGAAGGCCAGGATATGGGTGGCAATCCGGTCCAGGAACCAGCGGTCATGCGAGATCACCAGCACGCTGCCGGCGAATTCGAGCAGTGCGTCTTCCAGCGCACGCAGGGTTTCCACGTCCAGGTCATTGGACGGCTCGTCCAGCAGCAGCACGTTGCCGCCTTGGAGCAACGTCTTGGCCAGATGCAGCCGGCCGCGTTCGCCACCCGACAGATTGCCGACCGTTTTCTGCTGGTCGCCACCCTTGAAGTTGAAGCGGCCCAGATAGGCCCGCGACGCCATCTCGAAGCGACCGACGGTGAGGATGTCAGCGCCGCCGGTCACGTCGTCGAACACGGTCTTGGCGTCGTTGAGGACATCGCGGTTCTGGTCGACGATCGACACCCGCGCGGTGCTGCCGATCACGACTTCGCCGCTGTCGGGCTGCTCGGCGCCGGTGATCATCTTGAACAGGGTCGATTTACCGGCGCCGTTGGGGCCGATGATGCCGACGATGGCGCCGGCCGGAATCCGGAAGCTCAGGTTGTCGATCAGGAGACGGTCGCCGAAGGCCTTCGACACGTTCTTGAATTCGATCACTTCATTGCCCAGGCGTTCTGCCACCGGAATGAAGATCTCCTGCGTTTCGTTGCGCTTCTGGTATTCATGCTCGGACAATTCATTGAAGCGGGCCAGGCGGGCCTTGCTCTTTGCTTGCCGGCCTTTCGGATTCTGGCGCACCCATTCCAGTTCCTTGGCGATGTTCTTCTGGCGCGCCGATTCGGACGACTCTTCCTGTTTCAGGCGATTGCCTTTTTGCTCCAGCCAGGAACTGTAGTTGCCCTTCCACGGAATGCCGTGGCCCCGGTCCAGCTCCAGGATCCATTCGGCGGCATTGTCCAGGAAATAGCGGTCATGGGTGATGCCCACCACCGTGCCCGGAAAGCGCTGCAGGAATTGTTCGAGCCAGTCCACCGATTCGGCATCGAGATGGTTGGTCGGCTCGTCCAGCAGCAGCATGTCGGGTTTGGAGAGCAACAGGCGGCACAAGGCCACGCGGCGTTTTTCGCCGCCCGAGAGCACGCCGATCCTGGCATCCCACGGCGGCAGGCGCAGCGCATCGGCCGCCATCTCCAGCTGCTGCTCGGGATTGTCGCCGGCGGCAGTCGAAATGATTGCTTCCAGGCGCGCCTGTTCGGCGGCCAGGGCATCGAAATCAGCGTCTTCTTCTCCATAGGCGGCATACACCGCATCAAGCTTGGCTTTTGCTTCGAAGACCTCTCCCAGGCCACCTTCGACTGCTTCGCGCACCGTCTGCTCCGGGTCGAGCTGCGGCTCCTGCGGCAGGTAGCCGATGTTCAGACCCGGCATCGGCACCGCATCGCCGATGATGTCCTTGTCGATGCCGGCCATGATTTTCAGTAGCGTGGACTTGCCGGAGCCGTTCAGGCCGAGCACGCCGATCTTCGCGCCAGGGAAAAAGGAGAGCGAGATGTCTTTCAGGATCTGGCGTTTCGGCGGCACGATCTTGCCGACGCGGTTCATTGTGTAGACGTAATTTGCCATGGCTGGATTGGGATGGTGTCGAGAAATGGTGGGAGCGGGATGCAATCGGCTGCAGGATGCCGGAGGTAATCGACATTGCCGGGGCATGCCGGGATGTGCCGGAACAGTGAAAGGATACGCGATGCCGCATCAGGGCGGATTGTATCGTTCCGTGTCCGCTGCCCGGATGGCGATAAAAAAATACATACGGCGCGTGCGTTGGGTCCGGCTATCGCCATAATGAGCGCCATGGAAAGCTTACCCACCATCCTCGTCGTCGACGACGACCGCGAAATCCGTTCCCTGCTGGCCGAATATCTCGACGCCAATGGCTTTCGCACGCTCACCGCCACCAACGGCATTGACATGCGCCGCGTGCTCGAAGAATCCCGCATCGACCTGGTGGTGCTGGACCTGACGTTGCCCGGTGAAGACGGCCTGACCCTGTGCCGCAACCTGCGCGCCAGCCCGGCGCACGGCAACCTGCCGGTGATCATGCTGACCGCCCGCGGCGCGCCGGTCGACCGCATTCTCGGCCTGGAAATGGGCGCCGACGATTACCTCGCCAAGCCCTTCGAGCCGCGTGAACTGTTCGCCCGCATCCGCAGCGTCCTGCGCCGCACGCACGCGCTGCCACCCAACATGGCCGCCACCGAAGCGCAGTTCATGCAGTTCGGTGGCTGGACCCTGGACATGATCGCACGCCACCTGATCAACGAGCAGGGCGTGGTGGTGGCGCTGTCAGGCGCAGAATTCCGGATGCTGAAGGTGTTCCTCGACCATCCGAACCGGGTCCTGAACCGCGACCAGCTGCTGGAACTGACGCAAGGCCGCGAAGCCGATCCCTTCGACCGCTCGATCGACATCCAGATCAGCCGCCTGCGCCAGAAACTCGGCGACGACGCCCGCACGCCGCGCATCGTCAAGACGGTGCGCAACGAAGGCTACGTGCTGGCCACCGTCGTGAACGTGGAATACAAGCCGACGTGACGGCCCGCGAGCATCCGGCATCGGCTTCTGCGGCCAGTCGCGCGGCGACGCGTGCTTCTGCTTCTGCTTCCACTTCACCGGCCATGCCGCCCCTCTCCACTCCCCCCTTGACCGCCGCCACGGGCTGGCTGCGTGCGGCGCTGAGCTCGATCGTCAACCGTGTTTTCCTGATGATCCTGGGCGGCATCATCCTGGCAACCGTGGTCACCACCTGGCTGGCTGCCAGCGACCGCAAGCAAGCCATCGAGGAGCTGCGGGACCTGCATATCGCCGAACGCGTCGAGCAGCTCGTGCTGGCGCTGGAGCGGGTCGATGTCACCCTGCGGCCGGTGATCCTGACGGCAGCCGTCGGCTTCGGCGTGGACGCGACCTTCATCGATGCGGCGCGGCGCGACGCGATGCTGGAAAAGGTCGGCCGGGCCGAGCTGAACAACCTGCCGCTGCAATCGCTGTTGCAGGCGCGCCTGGGCGGCAACCACCTGATCGGCACCCAGCGCGAGCCGGGCTGCGCGCCGCGCTCGACCGATCTGATCGACTTCAATCCGAAACGCTTCGATGATTGCCAGACCATCTACGTCAGCCTGCGCGATGGCGAACTGCTGCGTCTGAAACTGCACTCGTCGCTCAACGCCCGCAACGCCTCGCGCCTGAGCCGCGGCATCGGCCTGTACGCGCCGCCCTATCTGGGCCTGTTCCTGGTACTGATCGCGTTGCTGGCCTATGGCGTGGCGCGCGTCACGGCGCGCCCGATCGGCCGCCTGGCACGCGCGGCCGGCGAACTCGGCGTCGACATCGACCATCCGCCGCTGGCAGTGACCGGACCGACCGAGATCCGGCGCGCTGCCAGTGCCTTCAATGCGATGCAGTCGCGCATCCGGCGCCAGATCCAGCACCGTACCCACATGCTGGCCGCCATCACGCACGACCTGCAGACCCCCTTGACGCGGCTGCGGCTGCGCCTGGAAAAAGTGACCGATCCGGTACTGCGCGACAAGCTCGTCGCCGACCTGGCCGGGATGCAGATGATGGTCAGCGAAGGTCTCGATCTGGCACGCAGCATGGACTCGTCGGAGTCGCGCCAGTTGCTGGACATCGATTCCCTGCTCGAATCGGCCTGCGCCGATGCAGCCGACGCCGGCCAGCCGGTCACTTGCGAAGGCCGCACCCGGGTGTCGATCCTGGCGCAGCCGCGTGCGTTGCGGCGCTGCCTGACCAATCTGCTCGACAATGCGGTCAAGTACGGCCGCCAGGCCACGGTGCTGCTGGCGCTGGAGAACGGCCAAGTCGTCATCCGCATCCGCGACGCCGGCCCCGGCATCGCGCCGGATCAGCTCGAATCGGTGTTCGACCCCTTCTTCCGGCTCGAGACATCGCGCTCGCGCGACACCGGCGGCACCGGCCTGGGCCTGACCATCGCCCGCAACATCGCCGACAACCACGGCGGCAGCCTGACACTGGCGAACCTGCCCGAAGGCGGGCTCGAGGCGACCGTGCGCCTGCCATCGACCACCGCGACGGAAAAGAAAACGGCCTGAGAAATCAGGCCGCCGTGCGTGGCAATCGGTTGACCCGGAAACAGACCGGGCTGCGCTTGCGCGATGCGGGCCGTCGCTGCGGCCAGTCGTCTGCGTCTTACTTCTTCATCGGCTTCTGCCTGGCGATGATCAGGTCCTTGACGGCGGCGTAGGTGTCATCGGTGAGGATCTTCTTGTCCACCAGTTCATCCTTTGCCTTGTAGGGCCGGCCCTTGATGATCGCCGCGGCACGAACGTCGCCGATCTTCGGCAGGGTTGCCAGTTGTTTTGCGCTGGCGGTGTTGATGTCCATCGGCGCAGTCTTCGCCTTGGCGTCGGCCGCTGGCGTCGCAGTTGCTGCAGCCGGCATCTTCGGTACATCCTTGGCCTGCGCAGCGCCGGCCATCAGCAGTACCAGGCCACCAGCTGCCATCATCGATTTGAACAGGGTCATCGTCATTTCCTCCGGAGGTGATCTCATCATGGGCATACGGCCTCGTTGGCGATGCCGTATTGCACTTGCCCGTACAACCCGCCGCGCGGAAAGCCGCGAAACGGATGCAGGCAAACGGATTTTAACGTGTCGCCACCGGCGCCGGTGGATTCGGTGCCGGGCTGGCCGCGCTGCGCCCCCGCCAGGCTTGCAAGAGGCCATCGGCCGAATACACCACCAGCGCACCCCAGACCACGGCGAAGCCCGCCAGCCGGGCACCGGCAAAGGTCTCGTGATACAGCAGCACGCCCAGCAGCAGCTGGATCGACGGGCCGATGTATTGCAGCAGACCCAGGGTGGCCATCGGAATGCGGCGCGCACCGGCGGCAAACAGCAGCAGTGGAATGGCGGTGATCGGGCCGGCCGCCGCCAGCAGCCAGCGGGTGGAGGTCGGCACGCTGGCGAAGGTGTTTTCGCCATGCGCCATCAACCACAGCAGGTAGCCCAGCGACAGCGGACACAGCAGCAGGGTTTCGAGCGACAGGCCCTCCAGCGGCCCGAGCGCGGCCGTCTTGCGCAACAGGCCATAGGTGCCGAAGGTGCCCGCCAGCGCCAGGCCGATCCAGGGCGGATGGCCGCTTTGCAGCGCCAGCCAGGCCACGCCGGCGGCCGCCAGGCCGACCGCGATCCACTGCAGGCGCCGCAAGCGCTCGCGCAGCAGCAGGTAGCCCAGCAGTACATTGACCAGCGGCGTGATGAAGTAGCCGAGGCTGGCATCGATCACCCGGTCATGGTTGATCGACCAGATGTAGAGGAACCAGTTGGCCGCCAGCAGCAGCGCGCTGGCCATGAAGCCGGCCAGCACCCGCGGCCGGCGCGCCACCTCGCCCAGCCAGCGCCATTGTCGGCGCGCAGCCAGCACCGCACCCAGAAAGACCAGCGACCAGAGCATCCGGTGCATCAGGATCTCGATTGCCGGCACGCCGGCCAGCAGCTTGAAATACAGCGGAAACAGACCCCACAGCACATAGGCGGTGGCGGCGAACAGGACTCCGTAATGCATGTCGAACTTTCGATTAATCCTGATTGACCAGCAGCTCGCCTTCGATGCGGGCAACGCAGGCCCGCTGCAACTGCGCCACTGCCCAGTGCGCCAGGTCGGTGTCGGACAGGTGCAGGAAGCGTCGGTTGGTGTCGCGAAACAGCCGGATGCCTGCCAGCAGTTCCGGCACCTGCGCCAACGGCAAGGCGCGCCGCTCCAGGAGCAAGAATTTCAGCAGCACCTTGACCGCGTTCTGCGCATTGCGCACCGGGTCGGCTTGCAGGTAATCGATGCGCGAGCCAGCCCGTGCCAGTGCGCCGGCGACGTCGGTAAACGGCGCACCGTGGCCGGGAATGACCAACGCCACGTCCAGTGTCGCGATCAGGCCCAGCGTGGCACGGGTTTCGGCGAAAGCGGCCTTGCCGTCGAGTTCGGGGAAGATGACGCCGAAGCCGTTCTCCCACAGCGCGTCGGCCGAAATCAGGATGCGCCAGGCCGGGCAATACAGCAGCAGCGCATGCGGATCGTGGCCCGGCGCGCCCAGCACCTGCCAGTCGAGGTCGCCCAGGCGCAGATTGGCGCCGGGTGCCAGGGTGTCGTCGAAGCCGAAGCGGGTGCACTGCTGGCCGGTGTCACGAAAACTGAGCGCGTCCTGATCCCAGGCGCGCACGGCCGACGCTTCCGTGGCTGGAATGGCGGTGCGACAGGCGTATCTGGCCTGCAGCGCTGCATTGCCGCCGCAATGATCGGAATGCAGATGCGTGTTGACCAGGCGATCGAGTGTGCGGCCCTCGAGGGCGCGCTCCACCAGTGCCACGGTCTGCGCGGCGTGGGTGGCATAGCCGCTGTCGACCAGCGCCGTCGCGTCGCAACCGTGAAACAGGATGTTGTTCGACGACAGCCAGCCGCGCTCCAACACCTGCATCGTCGGCGGCAGGAGATCGGCGGACACCACGGGTGATGCCGGGGGCAGGCTCATGAATCTCGATCCGGACGGATGTCGCGCTCTCGGCTCTGGTCCGTGTCATGGCCAGCGTCGTGACTGGCATCGGGGCTTGCGCCACCGCCTGCATGATCGCTTGCGTCCGGCCTCTCCGCCTTGCCGAAATCCGGGTGAAGATCCGAGCTCCCGCTGGCACGGCGAATGCCGATGGCCAGCCAGATGTCGCGCTTGACGGCTTCGCTGGCGCTGCTCCAGCCGATGATCTCGTCGATCGTGCGCGCGCATCCCTGGCACAGGCCGGTCTGCGGCGTCATCACGCACAGGCCGATGCAAGGTGAGGGCAGCGGAGCAGCATGCCGGGTCGGATCGAAAGCGGCGCTCATGCGGCGCGGTGGTCGCAGCCGCGACATGCGACAGGCGTCGTGCAGGGTCGTCTCATGGCGGGCCGTCGGCATAGCCGGCGCCGAGCGGGCCGATCTGCAGCAGCACGCCGGCGCTTTCGAGCACCGCCTGCGCCTGCCCGAAGAACGCCATCACTTGTGGTGGCGGCGTGTAGATCGCTGCGACATCGATGCGGAAATCACAGCCGGCAGCATCCGGATGCTGGACATAGATCTCGCCGCTTTCGATGAATTTCAGGTAGTGATTGATCTTCAGTTCCAGCGCCTGCAGATGCGCATGGTCCCATGCCAGGTGGTCGATGATGGCGAGCCGGCACGCGCCCTCGGTGGTGTCGATGGTCACGGCATCGATCTGGTCGGCCTGGTCGACGCTCATGCGATCCCCAGCCCGTGAAACGATGCCAGCAGCACTTCGCCGCCGAACGGCGTCAGCGTGGCCGGCACCCGGTTGCAGTAATCCTGCCAGCCAACCGGATCGCGCACCGTGATGTGGCCGATGACGTAGGCCGGAGCAGCAGCGGCGCGCGCGCTGTTGGCTGGCGTCGGTATGTCCATGAAACGTTCCCCACTGTCGATGCCCATCGGCTGCCGCGGATGCGACAAACCAAGTGCGTCGATGTTTTACAATTTCTCTATTGTATTAAATCCACGCGCCTTCGGTGGGAATGGCTGCAGCATGTGCCGGCCGCGGCGCCCAGAGGCCTGTCCGAGGGTGTCGGGCAGGGTGTAGAACGCCTAGCCGCGACCGGCGTCGCGCACATAAGTCGGAAAAAATTCCTTGAGCAGGAACTGACGCAATGCGGTCTCGTAGGCCGGATCGGCATTCAGAGTGATCTGGCGCCCGAGGCGATGCGACTCCCAGATGAATTCGCCCTCCTTGTGCGACCGTATCAGCGCGATCATGCGTTTGACGACAGCGGTTTCGATATCGGTCTCGCTGCCCTGGTCAACCGCCACCAACTGGTTCCAGTTGCGCTTGAAATTCGTGTTCCAGCCGCGGAACATGAATTCTGCGTGGTTGTTGCGCACGTCACGCAGCTGGAACACGCCGCCGGTCTGGTCGCGCTCGGCACCCTGGCCGCGCTGCGAGAAGGCGACGTTCTCGCGGGCGATGCGGCTGGCGCGCTGGTCGGGCGACTCGGTCACGGCCTGGGCCAGCGCCGGATCCTGCGCCAGGGCCTCGGCACGGCGCTTGCGATTGGCTTCGATGCGGGACGAGAAATCATCGGCCGGCGCCGGCTGTTGCGCCACGTTCGGCGCCGGTGTCAGTGGCTCGGCGACGGCGGTCTGCGGCGCTGGCGGCGGCGTTTCGGCCGGCTGCCGCACCGGTTTGCTGACGGGCTTGCTGATCGGCCTGGGCGGTTTCGGCGCCGGCTGCGGCCTGGTCGGTGGTTTTGGGATCGACTTCGGCTGCGGCGGCGTGATCGCTTTCGGCTGGCGCATCTCGGCCAGTGGCGCAATATACGTCAGCGTGCCTTCCTTGCCATCGGTGGGCGGCTTGATCACCAGCGGGTCCTGGGCCAGGATCATCCACAGCAGCAGTCCATGCAGCAGCACTGCCAGCAGCAGGCCGCCGCTGCGCGAGAACCGATGGCGCGGCAGGCCGAACGCCGGCGATGATCCTGGAGAAGCAGTGGAGGCGCTGGCAGGCGCAAGGGAAAAGGACGGTAGCAAGAGGCTATACGGAGTCGTGATGAAAGCGTGATGAAGACGTGATGAAGTCCAAGAACGGTGCGGCCGAATTGCCAACCTTACAACAAAATCATCGAGAGCGCCGGCGTCAGGCGGAGCGCTTCGCCGCCAGCGCGGTGCCGGCCCGGCTGGCTGCCGGCCGTCCCAGGAAATTGGAGATGAACTGGCCCGCCTCCACGGTGGCATCCAAATCGATGCCGGTCTCGATGCCCAGGCCCTGCAGAAGATACAGCACGTCCTCGGTGGCCACATTGCCGGTGGCGCCCTTGGCATACGGGCAGCCGCCCAAGCCGGCCACCGATGCATGATAGATTGCGATGCCCAGTTCCAGGCTGGCGCAGATGTTGGCCAGCGCCTGACCGTAGGTGTCATGGAAATGTCCCGACAGCTGCGCGATCGGAAACTCGGCAATCGCTGCCGGCATGACTTCCCGCACCAGCGCAGGCGTGGCCACACCGATGGTGTCGGCGATGTCGATCTCGTCGCAACCCAGTGCGCGCAACCGGCGCACCACATCTGCCACGGCCGACGGCGCCACCGCGCCCTGGTAAGGACAACCGAAGGCGCAGCTGATGCTGCCGCGCAGACGCAGGCCGGCTTGCCTGGCAGCGGCGGCCACATCCTGGAAGCGGGCCACCGATTCGGCGATCGAGCAGTTGATGTTTTTTTGCGAGAATGCTTCGGAGGCGGCGCCGAAGATCACCACTTCCTGCACCCCGGCCGCGGCCGCCGCCTCGAAGCCTTTCATGTTCGGCACCAGCGCGGAATAGATCACACCGGGTCGGCGCGTGATGCCGGCCATGACTTCGGTCGAGGTTGCCATCTGCGGCACCCATTTCGGCGAGACGAAGGACGCCGCCTCGATGTTCGGAAAACCCGCCGCAGTCAGCCGATCGACCAAAGCGATCTTGATCTCGGCCGGGATGATCATCTTTTCATTTTGCAGGCCGTCGCGCGGACCGACTTCGACCAGCTTGACGCGTGCCGGCATGTTGCGTTCTGTGTTCATCATCGTTTCCTGCCTGGTTGTCGTTTGCACCGGCCTTCGTTCGTCATGCCGTGGTGAGTCGTCGCATGCCGTCGCATGTCATTCTTCGTCGTCATCCCGGCATCAATACCCGCGGCCGCGATCGACCATTCCGGGGACTGTCTCGCCAGCTTCCAGTCGCACGATCTTGGCCGCTATCTGACGCACGCTGTCGCCACGCAGCGTGACGGCGGCGATATGCGGCGTGAGGGTGATGCGCGGCTCGCGCCAGAACGGATGATCGGCCGGCAGCGGCTCCTGCCGGAAGACGTCCAGCGTGGCGCCGGCCAACTGACCGCTCGCAATCGCTGCCAGCAGATCGCCTTCGACCACATGGGCGCCGCGGGCGACGTTGATCAGGTAACCGCCGCGCGGCATCTTCGCCAGCGCCGCCGCATCGAGCAGGTCTGTGGTGCCGGTTGTCAGCGGCAGCACGCACACCACGACCTTCGAGGCTGCCATGAAGGCATCGAAACCGTCGGCGCCGGCATGACAGGTCACGCCCTGCAGGCTCTTCGGCGTGCGACTCCAGCCGTGCAGCGGAAAACCGAAGGGCGCAATTGCTGCGGCGATGCGGCTGCCCAATACACCGAGGCCGAGGATACCGATCGAAAACGTCGATTTCTCATGCGGCTTGGCAAAGCGCCATTGCCCCTGCGCCTGCTGCACGGCAAACTGATCGAAACGGCGGAAGTAACGCAGCACCGCATGGCTGACGTATTCGGCCATCTGGGCACCCATGCCGGCATCATCGAGGCGCACGATCGGCACGCCGGCCGGCAGCGCATCGCCCAATTGCAGGATCGCGTCGACGCCGGCGCCGAGGTTGAAGATCGCCTTCAGGTCGGTTCGCCCGCGCAGCATCGACACCGGCGGCTTCCAGACGATCGCATGATCGGCCGGTGCATCGTCGCCTTCTTGCCAGAGGCGCAACCGCGCCTGTGGCAGCGCTGCCTGCAGCTCTGTGAGCCATGGCTCCGGATTGGCGTCGGCCGCATGAAAAAGAATGTCCATGAATCGTCGTTTCCTATCAGGCAGCGGCCGGTTCGATGGTCGTGAGCGGATGCAGCGACAGCAGCGGCGCGCCATCCGCCACCTGGTCGCCGACTGCATACAGCAGCGTATCGATCACGCCGGCATGCGGCGCGGCGATGGTGTGCTCCATCTTCATGGCTTCCATGATCATCAGCGGCGCACCGGCCTTCACTTCTTCTCCGGCTGTCACCAGCACGGCGACGATCCTGCCCGGCATCGGCGCGGTCAGGCGTCCGCCGACCGCTTCGGCAACGCCGGCGTGGGCCAGCGGATCGGCGAAAACGAGCGTGTGCTGCAGGCCGGCGTGAAAGACATGGAGCAGTTCGCCTTCGCGCACCACTTGCCCGCGCAGCCAGTCGTCGCCCAGGCGGATCGATACCGTGGCGGCGTATTGGCCGGCAGACAGGCCGGAAGGAATGGAACTGGCGCCGGTGGACGTGGAGGCAGAAGCAAAGGGGTTGCCAGAAGCGGCGGCCGAACCTGTCATGGAAGTCAGCACATCAAGCAATTGCAGCGGAAGGCTTTGCCCCGCCTGCTGCAACAGGAAATCGCCCCGCCGGTAGGTCAGCACCAGACGATGTTCCTGTCCGTCGGCGGCGAGCAGCAAGTTGCGCTGCAAGGGGCCGCCGATGCGCCAGCCAGTAGTCGCCGCCCACGGATCGGTAGCCATGCCGCGCGCAGCCGCCTGCGCCAGAGAGACGCGCGCTTCATCGCGCAGGATCGCCGCACATGCCAGCGCCAGCACCGGCAAGGGTGTCGCAACCGGTGCCGGAAACAGCGCCGCATGATGCCGTTCGATCAGGCCGGTATCGAGATCGGCGCCGGCGAACGGCGCGCTGGCCACCAGCCGTCGCAGAAATCCGATGTTGGTCGCCAGACCCACCACCTGGTACTGCGCCAGTGCCGCGTCCATGCGCGCCAGTGCGGTTGCGCGATCCGGGCCCCAGACGATCAGCTTGGCGATCATCGGATCATAGAACGGCGAAATCGCATCGCCTTCTCGCACCCCCGAATCGATTCGCACCGGCGCCGGCAAGACCGCGCCACTACCGGCATCGCCCGCATGAACGGCAAAGGCAACCGCCGGCGGCATGCGCAGATGGCGCAACGTGCCGATCGACGGCAGGAAACCCTTCTCCGGATTCTCCGCATAGATGCGCGCTTCGAGCGCATGGCCATGGATCGCCAGCTGCGCCTGGCACAGCGGCAGCGGCTGACCGCAGGCAACCTGCAACTGCCAGGCGACCAGATCCTGGCCAGTGATCATCTCCGTCACCGGATGCTCGACCTGCAGCCGGGTGTTCATCTCCATGAAATAGAATTCGCCATCGGCAGCGACGATGAATTCCACCGTGCCGGCGCCGACGTAGCCGACCGCCCGCGCCGCGGCCACTGCTGCGGCGCCCATGGCCTGGCGGCGCTCCTCGCCCAGACCCGGTGCCGGCGCTTCTTCGAGCACCTTCTGATGCCGCCGCTGCACCGAGCAGTCGCGCTCGAACAGAAACACGCAACCGCCGTGCGTGTCCGCAAACACCTGGATCTCGACATGGCGGGGACGCTGCAAATACCGTTCGATCAGCACCTGATCATTGCCGAAGCTGGCCGCCGCTTCGCGCTGGCAGGACGCCAGCGCTGCCAGGAAATCCGCGCTGCGTTCGACGATGCGCATGCCCTTGCCACCGCCGCCGGCACTGGCTTTCAACAGCACCGGATAACCGATGGCATCGGCGGCGCGATGCAGCAGCGCCGGATCCTGATCGTCGCCGTGATAGCCCGGTACCAGCGGTACGCCGGCCTCGGCCATCAGCGCCTTGGCGGCGGATTTGCTGCCCATGGCGCGGATGGCCGAGGCCGGCGGGCCAATGAAGACCAGACCGGCATCGGCGCAGGCTGCCGCGAATTCCGCATTCTCGGACAAAAAACCATAGCCCGGATGGATCGCCTGCGCGCCGACGGCCAATGCGGCGGCGATGATGCGCTCACCCAGCAGATAGCTCTCGCGCGCCGGAGCCGGGCCAAGCCGCACTGCTTCATCACAGGCGGCGACATGACGCGCGCCGGCGTCGGCATCGGAATAGACGGCAACGGTCTGCACGCCGAGCTTGCCGGCGGTGGCGGCGATGCGGCAGGCGATTTCGCCGCGGTTGGCGATCAGGATCTTGCGAAACATGGTCGGGCCCCGGGTCAGGCGGGGACGTTTGCCGCGGCAGCAACGGCCGCCACCCCGGCTTCGCTGACCACAGGCGCTGCCGAGTCCGAGCATGCGGATACGGCGGGCGGGACATCGCGCTCGCAGCGGGCATCGATCGCATTGCGGCGCGTCTGCATGCCCAGCTTGTCCAGCAACGCCCGGTCCTCCTCGACCTCCGGATTACCGGTGGTGAGCAGCTTGTCGCCATAAAAAATCGAATTCGCCCCTGCCAGAAAACATAGCGCCTGCACTGCCTCACCCATCTGCCGCCGCCCCGCCGACAAGCGCACGCGCGCCTTCGGCATGGTGATGCGGGCCACCGCCACCGTGCGCACGAACTCCAGCGGATCGAGCGCTTCGGTGCCGTATAGCGGCGTGCCCTCGACCTGCACCAGGTGATTTACCGGTACCGATTCCGGATAGGGCGTGAGATTGGCCAGCTGCGCCACCAGGCCGGCGCGCTGCAGCCGCGATTCACCCATGCCGACGATGCCGCCACAGCAGACCTTGATGCCTGCCTCGCGCACCCGACCAAGGGTATCGAGCCGGTTCTGGTAATCGCGGGTGGAGATCACGTTGGCATAGAACTCGGGCGCGGTATCGAGGTTGTGGTTGTAATAGTCGAGCCCGGCGTCCTTCAGGCGCGCGGCCTGACCCTCGCCCAGCATGCCCAGCGTGGCGCAGGTTTCCATGCCCAGCGCCTTGACTGCCCGGACCATCTCCTCGACCTGTTCCAGATCGCGGTCCTTCGGCTCGCGCCACGCCGCGCCCATGCAGAAGCGGGTCGCGCCCTGCGCCTGCGCGGCGCGGGCAGATTCCAGCACCGTGTCGAGCGGCAGGATCTTTTGCGCAGTCACGCCGGTGTCGTAGCGCGCGGCCTGCGGGCAGTAGCCGCAATCTTCCGGACAGCCGCCGGTCTTGATCGACAGGAGCGTTGCCAGTTCGACCTCGGTGGCGTTGAAATTCTCCCGGTGCACCTGCTGCGCGCGGTACAGCAGATCGTTGAACGGCAGGTTGAACAGCGCCAGCACGTCGGCCACCGGCCAGACATCGGCGGTGACGGTCTCGACAGGGGCTTGGAAGGCGATCGGTTGTGACGACATGATGAGGTTCCGGAAAAAATGAAAGTGGGATTGCGTGAATGCGGCCGGGAATGCGGTACTGATCCAGTCAAGCAGCCTGACCGGGCCGGTCAGCCTAGCGCCCAGGCCAGCCTGCCAGGCGCGAAAAATCGATGTGCGCTGCTGCTGCTGCGGCATCGGCCACCGGCAGGCGCGGCACCACGCCCAGCAGCGGCGCAGCCAGGCGATGTGCGAGCGCGTCGACGTTGGCCGGACCGTGCGCCATGCCAGTGTCGACCACATTACAGACCCAGCCGGCGAGCGTCAACCCGCGCGCCGCCACCGCTTCGGCCGTCAGCAGTGCATGGTTCAAGCAGCCCAGGCGCAGGCCGACCACCAGGATCACCGGCAGGCCGAGCATCTGCGCCAGGTCGGCGGTGTCGTGTTCATCGTTCAGCGGCACGCGAAACCCGCCCACGCCTTCGACCACCACCGCCTCGGCGCGCTCGGCAATGCGGGCATAACATTGGCGGATGTGCTCGACGTCGATCTGCACGCCTTCCATCGTCGCGGCCACATGCGGCGCCGCCGCTTCGCGCAGCAGGTAAGGCGTGGCCAGCGCAGGCGGCAGCGCCACGCCGGCGGCGGCCGCCAGCTGGTCGGCATCGTCGTTGCGCAGGACATGATCGCGCATGACCGCGCCGGCGGCAATCGGCTTCATGCCGGCGGCGCGCAGGCCAGCCGCACCGAGTGCATGCAGCATGGCCGAGGAAACCAGGGTCTTGCCGATTTCGGTATCGGTGCCGGTGACGAACCAGGCGTGTCTTGCGGGTGCTTGTACGGGGAGGCGCATGGGGGTCTGCAATTCATGTGGCTGACGCGTTGATGCCGGGGTTGCGTGATGATGCAGCGAATTGCCGATCTACTCATCTACTCATCTACTCATCTACTCATTTACTCATCTACTCATTTACTCATCTACCAACGCCTTCATGCGCGCATGCCGTCGCCCGCGATCGAAACCGGCGCGCCATCGAGCACATGCAGTGCATCGATCAGACGCGCAACCTCTTCCGGCGCATGGGTTGCACAAAGCGTGACGCGCAGCCGGGCCGTGCCAGCCGCCACGGTTGGCGGGCGGATCGCCGGCACCCACAGGCCCTGCGCATCGAGCGCGGCGGCGGCCGCCATCGCAGTGTGGTTCTCGCCGATCACGACCGGCTGGATCGCGGTGGCCGATGGCAGCCGGCGCCAGTGCTGCAGGCGCAGCTGTGCATCGAGCTGCCGAATACGGGCCTGCAGCCGCGCGCGCAGCGAATCGCCTTCGGCGCCGCCGATGATGTCCAGGCTGGCCAGCAGCGCATGCGCCAGGGCCGGCGGCGCAGCAGTAGTATAGATGTAGGGCCGGGCGCGTTGCAGCAGCAATTCGATCACCGTCTCATGCGCCGCGACGAAGGCGCCACCCACACCGGCGGCCTTGCCCAGGGTTCCCATGTAGATCAGCTGCGGCGAGCACAGGCCGAAATGCGCGAGGGCGCCCCGCCCCTGCGCACCCAGGACGCCGAAGCCATGCGCATCATCCACCACCAGCCAGGCGCCGTGACGCTCGCAGACCGCCAGCAGGGCCGGCAGGGGTGCCAGATCGCCATCCATCGAAAACACGCTATCGGTTGCGACCAACTTGTTGACGGCGGTGCTGGCAGCAAGCAGACGCTCGAGCGTGGCGACGTCGCCATGCGGATATACCTGTACCGTTGATCGCGACAACCGCGCGCCATCGATCAACGAGGCATGATTGACAGCCTCGGAAAACAGATCGGTGTCCGGTCCGCCCAGCGCGGAGAGCAGCGCCAGATTTGCCATGTAGCCGGTTGTAAACGTCAACGCGCGGGCGGCAACCAGATTCGGCCCGACGAATTCGGCCAGCCGTTCTTCGAGCAGCACATGGGCGCGCGAATGGCCGCTGACCAGATGCGAGGCGCCACTGCCGGCGCCATACAGCGCGGCGCCTTCCTGCAACGCGGCGATCACTTGCGGATGGGCGGCCAGGCCAAGATAATCGTTGCTGCAGAAAGCCAGCATCGGCCGGCCATCGACCTGTACCCGCGGCGCGCAGGCGGACTCGGCGGTGCGGCGACGCCGGCGCAGCCCCTGCGCATCGAGCAGGTCGAGCTTGCCTTGCAGGCGCGTCAGCATCGGGTTCATGCGCGCAGCACCTGGTCGAGGATCTTTGGCACCGCATCGCCGATGTAGGCGATCTGCTCCTGATCGAGGATATACGGCGGCATCAGATACAGCGTGCGGCCGATCGGGCGCATCAGCAGGCCATGCGCCAGCGCAGTGGTGAAGAAGCGCCGGGAGAAAGTCGCGCCAGCCGCGGGATCGTCGACCACCGCATCGCAGGCCCAGATCATGCCGCGCTGGCGCAGGTGGGTGATGCGCGCATCGTCGGCCAGCGGCGCCAGGGCCGCACCGAGCTGGCCGGCGGTGCCGCGGTTGCGCGCCAGGACATCATCCTCGCGAAAAATGTCGAGCGTGGCCAGCGCAGCGCGGCAGGCCAGCGGATTGCCGGTGTAGGAATGCGAGTGCAGGAAGCCGCGCGCCACGTCGGTGTCATAGAAAGCCTGGTAAATGGCGTCGCGCGTCATCACCAGCGACAGCGGCAGATAGCCGCCGCTGATGCCCTTGGACAGGCACAGAAAATCCGGCCAGATGCCGGCTTGTTCGCAAGCGAAGAAGGTGCCGGTGCGCCCGCAACCGACGGCGATCTCGTCGGCGATCAGGTGCACGCCGTAGGTGTCGCAGAGCGCCCGCACCGCCTGCAGATACGCCGGGTCATGCATGGCCATGCCGGCGGCGCACTGCACCAGCGGCTCCAGGATGACGGCGGCGATCTGCGCGCCGCGTTCCTGCAGCAGGCGTTCGAGTGCGCCGGCTGCGCGGCGGGCGACGTCGGCTGGTGTCTCGCCCGGTTCGGCACGACGGGCGTCAGGGCTTTCGACCACGTGCACGTCCTGCAGCAGCGTGCCATAGGCGTTGCGAAACAGCGGCACGTCGGTGACTGCCAGCGCACCCAGGGTTTCGCCGTGATAGCTGTTTGCCAGGCAGACGAATTCATGCTTGCCGGTGCGCCCCGCATTGCGCCAGGCGTGCACGCTCATCTTCAGCGCGATCTCGACTGCCGAAGCGCCATCGGAGGCATAGAAGCAGTGGCCGAGCACATTGCCGGTCAACGCCGCCAGCCGTTCGGACAAGCGCACCACCGGCTCATGGGTAAAACCGGCCAGCATCGCGTGTTCCAGCAGATCGAGCTGTTCGCGCAGGGCCGCATTGATGCGCGGATTGGCATGGCCGAACAGGTTGACCCACCAGGAACTGATGCCGTCGAGGTAGCGCTTGCCATCGGTGTCATAGAGCCAGACGCCGCGACCATGGCTTACCGGCACCAGCGGTACGGTTTCATGATGCTGCATCTGGGTGCAGGGATGCCAGACACTGGCCAGACTGCGTTGCACCCAATCGACATTGTTTGACACGGCCACTTCAGCTCCAGAAAAATTCAATCCAGCCAGGTTGGCCTGCGCTTGTCGAGAAATGCCCGCACGCCCTCGCGGCCCTGTTCGGAGGCCCGCACCGCCGCAATGCGGGCGGCGGTCTCGGCAATCAGCGTCGCATCGATCGGCGCGCCGCCGATGTCGCGCACCAGCCGCTTGGCTTCACGCGCGGCATGCGGGCTGACCGCGGCAAGCGTGGCCACCAGCGCATCGACCGTGCTGGCGAGCGACGCCGGCGCCACCACTTCCTGCACGAAGCCGATCTGCAGCGCCTGCGCCGCCGAGAACCGCTCGGCCGTCAGGAAATACCGGCGCGCCGCGTTCTGCCCCATGGCGCGGATCACGTAGGGCGAAATGGTTGCCGGGATCAGGCCCAGCCGGGTCTCCGACAGGCAGAATTGGGCAGTATCGACCGCAACCGCGATGTCACAGGCGGCTACCAGTCCCATGCCACCGGCATAGACGTCGCCCTGCACCTTCGCCACCACCGGATGCCGGCAGCAATAGACGCTCCAGAGCATCGCCGCGAGTTGCGCGGCATCGGCCAGATTCTCGGCATGGTCGTAGCCGGCCATCTCGCGCATCCAGTTGAGGTCGGCGCCGGCGCAAAATGCCGGGCCTTCTGCGGCCAGCACCACGGCGCGCAGGTCGTCCTCCGCGCTCAGGGTCTCGAAGGCCCGTTGCAGCTCCGCGATGCTGGCCGCGTTGAAGGCATTGCGCAGCGCCGGGCGCGTCAGCGTGACGGTGGCCACGCGGGCGTCGGCGCTGCGGGTGATCGTGATCGTGCTCAATTCCATGCTGCCCTCTCCGTGATGCCGTGTGCTTACATGCGAAACAGGCCGAACCGCGTGTCCTCGATCGGCGCATGCAACGCCGCGCGCAGGCCCAGCGCCAGCACGGTGCGGGTATCGGCCGGATCGATGATGCCATCGTCCCACAAGCGTGCGGTCGCATAATAGGGATGGCCCTGATGCTCGTACTGGGCACGGATCGGCTCCTTGAAGGCCTGCTCTTCCTCCACGCTCCAGGCGCCGCCGCGGGCTTCGATGCCGTCACGCCGCACGGTCGCCAGCACGCTCGCCGCCTGGTCGCCACCCATGACCGAGATGCGCGCGTTCGGCCACATCCACAGGAAGCGCGGCGAGAAGGCGCGACCGCACATGCCGTAGTTGCCAGCGCCAAAACTGCCGCCGATGATGACGGTGAATTTTGGCACCGCTGCGGTGGAAACGGCCGTCACCATCTTGGCGCCGTTCCTGGCAATGCCCTCGTTCTCATATTTGCGCCCGACCATGAAGCCGGTGATGTTTTGCAAAAATACCAGCGGGATCTTGCGCTGGCAGCACAATTCGATGAAATGCGTGCCCTTCAGCGCCGACTCGGAAAACAGGATGCCGTTGTTGGCCACGATCCCCACCGGCATGCCGTGGATGTGCGCAAAGCCGCAGATGAGGGTGGTGCCGTAGCGCGCCTTGAATTCATCGAAGTCACTGCCGTCGACGATCCGGGCGATCACCTCGCGCACGTCGAAGGGCTTGCGGGTGTCCACTGGAATGACGCCATACAGATCCTGCGCCGGATAACGCGGTTCGACCATAGCCCGCAGACCTGCCACTGACGGCGCGGCGCGGTTGAGGTTGCCGACGATGCGGCGCGCCAGTGCCAGCGCATGCAGGTCATCCTGCGCCATGTGATCGCACACGCCCGACAGTCGGGTGTGGACATCGCCGCCGCCCAGGTCTTCGGCGCTGACGACTTCGCCGGTGGCCGCCTTGACCAGCGGCGGGCCACCCAGGAAGATCGTGCCCTGATCCTTGACGATGATCGATTCGTCGCTCATGGCCGGCACGTAGGCGCCGCCGGCGGTGCAGGAACCCATCACCACCGCGATCTGCGCGATGCCGGCCGCCGACAGATTTGCCTGGTTGTAGAAAATGCGACCGAAATGCTCGCGATCGGGGAAGACTTCATCCTGGTTCGGCAGATTGGCGCCGCCGCTGTCGACCAGATAGACGCAAGGCAGATGGTTCTGCGCCGCGATTTCCTGCGCCCGCAGATGCTTCTTGACCGTGACCGGATAATAAGTGCCGCCCTTGACGGTGGCGTCATTGCAGACGATCACGCATTCCTGGCCGGCGATGCGGCCGATGCCGGTGATGAGACCGGCGGCCGGTGCGGTGTCGCGCTGTTCAATGCCTGCCGAAGCACCGTTGCTGCCAGCAGTCTTGTCGCCGCCCTCTGCATACATCCGATGCGCCGCCATTGGCGAGAATTCAAGAAACGGCGTGCCCGGGTCGAGCAGCATCTGCACCCGCTCGCGCGGCAGCAGTTTGCCTCGGCCGACATGCTTGGCGCGCGCCGCTTCACCGCCGCCCTGCGCCACCAGCGCAAGTTTGCGGCGCAGTTCGTCGACCAGCAACTGCATGGCTTCCGCATTGACCTTGAAATCGGCGCTGCGCGGGTCGAGCTTTGTCTCCAGCATCGTCATCGTGTTTCTTCTTTCGGAAAGCTGCCGTCCAGATACCACCACCATCCCACTTCGCGCACGAAGCGGCTGACTTCATGCATGCGCCGGGCCCGCCCGCCGACGCTGCAGCGGGCAACGAATTCAACCGTCGCCTGGTCGCCATCGACCTGATGGGCACGTACTTCCAGACCCAGCCAGCGCGTGCCTTGCAGGTCTTCCGCTGGCAGATCGTCCGGCCGCATGGTCGAATGCCAGGTTGCGAGAATGAAGGCCCGGTCCTGCAGCACATAGGCGCTGTAGCGTGCCCGCATCAGTTTTTCAGCCGTCGGCGCCGGCGTGCCGCGATGATACGGTGCGCAGCAGTCGTCATAGGCAACACTGCTGGCGCGCGCATGCGCATTGCCCGCCGCTCGACCGCCGGCGCCGGCGCCAGCGCCGTCCGGACCAGCCGCACCGCCACACGGACAAGTCAGCACGCGTTGTAACTTCTTCCGCCCCACCTCAGATGCTGCCGTGCTGCAGGAAATGCCGCAACTGGTCGAGCCGGTCGAAACCCCAGAACGGCTCGCCGTCGACGATGAAGAACGGCGAACCGAACACCTGCCGTGCAATCGCTTCCTCGGTGCCGCGCCGCAGCTGATCCCGCATCTCCTGGCTCTGCGCGCCATCGAGCACCGCAGCGGCATCGAGTCCCATGGCGGTGGCGATCTGCGCGACTGCCGGCGCGGCGCTGATGTCGATGCCATCGACGAAAAACGCGTGATAGGCCGCCCGCGCGAACGCACTGGCGCGGTCCTGGCCATGTACGGCACGGACATGCAGCATCGCCCGCGCCGGAATCTGGCTGCCGATCGGAAATGTCTGCGGCATCGTGAAGGCAATGTCGTGCAGCTTGGCGGTGCGCACGAAATCGCGCCGCGAATAGTCGCCCTTCATCGGCACCAGTGTCAGCGGCTGCGCACCGGTGCTCTTGAACACCACACCCAGCAGCACCGGATGCCAGGCGACTTCACGTTGATACTGCGCCGCCAGCGCATCGATCCTGGTGGCTGCAAAATAACCGTAGGGAGAAGAAAAATCGAAATAAAAATCGATCGGCGAATCGGTCTTGTTCATGCGAGGGCCCTTCCGATCAGAATTTTCTGGATGTCGCTGGTGCCTTCGTAGATTTGACACACCCGCACGTCGCGATAAATGCGCTCGACCGGGAAGTCGCTGACATAACCGTAGCCGCCATGGATCTGGATCGCATCCGAACAGACGCGCTCGGCCATTTCGCTGGCAAACAATTTCGCCATCGCCGCTTCCTTCAGGCATGGCAGCCCCGCATCCTTCATGCTCGCCGCATGCAGGATCAGCTGTCGCGCCGCTTCGATGCCGGTGGCCATGTCGGCCAGGCGGAATTGCACCGCCTGATGCGAGAACACCGTCTGGCCGAAGGTCACGCGTTGCTTCGCGTAGGCGAGCGCTGCATCAAACGCTGCACGCGCCATGCCGACCGCCTGCGCGGCGATGCCGATGCGCCCGCCCTCCAGACCGGAAAGCGCGATGCGATAGCCCTGCCCTTCCTCGCCGATCAGGTTCTGTGCCGGGATGCGGCATTTCTCGAACAGGATCTGCGCCGTGTCCGAGGAATGCTGGCCGAGCTTGTCTTCCAGGCGGGCCACGATATAGCCGGGTGCATCGGTCGGCACCCAGAAGGCGCTGATGCCACGCTTGCCAGCGGCGCGGTCGGTCACTGCCATGACGATGGCGACATCGGCATTCTTGCCGCTGGTGATGAATTGTTTCACGCCGTTGATGACGTAATGGTCGCCGTCGCGCACCGCCGTCGTGCGCAGGTCGGCGGCGTCGCTGCCGGCCTGCGGCTCGGTCAGGCAGAACGCGCCCAGCATTGCGCCACCGGCCAGCGGGCGCAGCCACTGCTCCTGCTGGGCCGCGTTCGCGCTCATCATGCCGATGCTGCAGACCGGGCAATTGTTGACCGAGATGATGGTCGAGGTGCCACCGTCGCCGGCGGCGATTTCCTCGATTACCAGCGCCAGGCTGACGTAGTCCAGACCAGCGCCACCGAGTGCTTCCGGCACCGCCACCCCGAACGCACCCAGCCCGGCCAGCGCTTTCAGCTCGGCGGCCGGAAAATGATGCTCCCGATCCCAGCGCGCCGCATTCGGCGCCAACTGCTCGCGAGCAAAGCTGCGCAGGGCGTCGCGGATCATTTCCTGTTCGGCACTCAGGACCATGTGCTGCTCCGATGGAAGACCACGGCTACCACCTCAAAACGGCGCAATGCCGGCACGCCAGTTCCGGGCCGATGCCGCGGGAGGCGCCAACAATGCGTGCGATGCGCATGCCGCGCTCACACCAGTTCGATGGCCATCGCCGTACCTTCACCGCCGCCGATGCACAGCGAGGCCACGCCGCGCTTGCCGCCGGTACGGCGCAGCGCGCCGATCAGGGTGACGATGATGCGCGCACCCGAGGCGCCGATCGGATGGCCGAGCGCACAGGCGCCGCCATGGACATTGACCTTGTCATGACCGATGCCCAGGTCGCGCATGGCCGCCATCGGCACCGCGGCGAAGGCTTCGTTGATCTCGTACAGATCGACATCGGCCAGCGTCCAGCCGACCTTGTTGAACAGCTTGTGGATCGCGCCAATCGGGGCGGTAGCGAACAGGTTCGGCGCCTGCGAGTGGGTGGCGTGACCCAGGATGCGGGCAATCGGTTTCGCGCCGAGTTTCCTGGCCGTCGATTCACGCATCAGCACCAATGCCGCCGCGCCGTCGTTGATCGACGACGACGATGCAGCGGTGATGGTGCCGTCCTTCTTGAAGGCCGGCTTCAGGCTGCCGATCTTGTCGAGCCTGGCTTTCAACGGACCTTCATCGCGGTCGATGACGGTGTCGCCGTTTCGGCCGGACACGGTCACCGGTGCGATCTCGTCCTTGAACCAGCCTTCGGCGGCGGCGGTCTGCGCCCGCTGCACCGAGGCAACCGCATAGGCATCCTGCTCCGCGCGGGTGAACTGATAAGTGGCCGCACATTCTTCGGCGAATGTGCCCATCGAACGACCGCCGCCCTTCGGATCGCGCTCGTAGGCGTCTTCCAGACCGTCGTACATCATGTGGTCCAGCAGCGCGCCGTGACCGATGCGATAGCCGCCGCGCGCCTTCGGCACCAGGTACGGCGCATTGGTCATCGACTCCATGCCGCCGGCGACCACCACCTCGTTGCTGCCGGCGACGATCGAATCAAAGCCGATCATGGCCGCCTTCATGGCCGAGCCACACATCTTCGACAGGGTGACGGCGCCGGCCGAGACCGGCACCCCGGCCTTGATGGCTGCCTGACGCGCCGGCGCCTGGCCCTGGCCGGCCATCAGGCAATTGCCGAACAAGACTTCATTGACCGCCTCCGGCGCCACGCCAGCCTGTTCGAGCGCAGCGCGAATGGCGACCGCGCCCAGATCATGGGCGGAGAGCGCCGTGAAGTCGCCTTGAAACGCGCCCATTGGAGTACGCGCGGCGCCGACGATGACGATGGGATCTTGCATGATGGTCTCCTGAAGGTGGCGGACCGGTGGTCCCGGTCCGCTTGAAAATTTGCCGGCCGGCGGCTTCCCGGTCGGCGGTGCATCGCAATTGGTTCAAGCAGCCTGGATCGACCAGGTCGCATGCGGCGTTGCCATCGTCGCCGCACCCGGATCAGTCGCCTGCGCGCTGAAGCGGCATTGCTGCGGATACGGAAAGACGTCGTCCACCAGACCCTCCATTATCCGCTCTTTGCGTGCCTGCCAGAACTCCGGCGTCAGTAGATCGGCATGATGGCGCAGGAAGTATTTGCGCACGTTCGGATTCCCCAGCAAAAAAGTGCCGAATTGCTCCGGAAAGACATCGTTGCGGGCAATCGGATACCACGGCTCGGCCGCCATTTCCTCTTCCTCGTTACGTGGCTGCGGCAGCTTGCGGAATTTGCAATCGGTGATGTATTCGATCTCGTCGTAATCGTAGAACACGACCCGCCCATGCCGCGTCACGCCAAAATTCTTGTACAGCATGTCGCCCGGGAAAATGTTCACGCCGACCAGTTCCTTGATCGCGTTTCCATATTCCAGGATGCCATGCTCGAGCGCAGCCTCGTCGCCGGCGGCCTCTGCGTTCGACAACCAGATGTTCAGCGGGATCATGCGGCGCTCGATGTAGAGGTGGCGGATGATGATGTTGTCACCGTCTTCCTCCACGATCGACGGCGCCACCTCCTTCAGGTCGGCCAGCAGCTCTTCGCCGAAGCGCATGCGTGGAAAGGCGACATCCGAATATTCGAGCGTGTCGGCCATGCGCCCGACCCGGTCATGATTCTTGACCAGCAGGTATTTTTCCATCACCAGCGCGCGGGTGGATTCCTTTGGCGCCGGAAAATGATCCTTGATGACCTTGAACACATACGGAAACGACGGCAGGGAAAACACCACCATCACCAGCCCGCGGATGCCGGGCGCCGATTCGAAGCGGTCGGAGGAATGCCGCAGATGATGCAGGTAATCGCGATAGAACAGCGACTTGCCGTGCTTCTGCAGGCCGAACATGGTGTAGATCTCGCTCCTGGGCTTGTTGGGCAGCAGCGTGCGCACGAATTTCACGTACGCAGACGGCACTTCGATGTCGACCATGAAGTAAGCGCGGGTGAAGGAAAACAGCACCGTGATCATCTTGGTGTCGAACAGCACCGTGTCGAGCACCAGTTCACCACGCCGGTTGTGCAGGATCGGCACCACGAAGGGATATTCCCGGTTGCCGTTGATGCCCTTGCCGACCAGATAGGCGCCCTTGTTCCGATAGAACAGCGACGACAGCACCTGCAGCTGGTGATTCGGCTCCGGCGCGACGTCGCCGAAGAGCGATTGCAGCCGCGCCACCACCCGGGCCACGTCGCCCTCCAGGTCCGCGAAGGGCCGCTGCAACTGGAAATTCGTCACCACCCGCTTGAGCGAATAATGCAGGCCATCCTTGGCCGGATAGTAGACCCGGTAAGTCGGCACCGGCTCGTCGTTCTCGATGTATTCGGTCGAGATGGCCGGACGCACGAAGATGAAGTCGTTGTTGAAATAGGCGCGGTGCAGGATCTTGCAGCAGACCGAATTGAAGAAGGTCTCGGCCAGTTCCGGCTGCTTGTGGTCGGTCAGGAGGCCGATGTAGTGCAGCTTCACTTCACGCCAGACGCCGTCGGTCAATTCATCTGCCGCATATTCATCTTCCAGCAGCACCACGCATTCATTGACGCGTTTGTCGTAATAGGAGATCCGATCTCGCAATTCGGCCTGTGCCGCTTTCCAGGTGGCAGCCTCGAAGTGCTGCTTGGCGGCGCGGCTGGTTTCGCGGAACAGGCGATAGTGCTTGTCGAAGCCATCGAGGATGGTGCGCGCGATGTCGAAGGCGATCTGCGAGGACAGCAGTTTCGGAAAATGAATGGCGGGACGCATGGCAGCCCTCAGGCAGGAAAGTGGGCAGCAGGCGCGGTGCGGCGCGACATGCGCGTTGCAAAACGCTGCTGCAGGACGCCTAGTGTAGCCAGATCGATGCCGATGCCGCCACAGACGATGAACAGCGGCCGTGAAAATTCCGCCAGCGCCGGCAGATTCGCATAGCCCACCGCCAGCGCCGCGCCGCAGGCCGGCTCGACCAGCGCCCGCAGGTCGTCTGCAAAACGCACGCAGGCGTCGACCGCCTCGGCGTCCGAGACGACGACACTGCGGATGTCGTGCCGCAGCCGCCAGTCGCAAGCGGCCCGTGCAACGCGGCGCGCGCCGAGCGAGGTGGCCACGGTGTCGATGGCCGGCAGGGCGACCGGTGCGCCGGCGGCGATGGCGGCGGCGAAAGAAGCCGCGCCTGTCGTTTCCACCGCCAGCACCGGCACATCGGCCAGGCCATTGCGATGCAGGCCTTCCAGCACGCCGCACAGCAGGCCGCCGCCGCCGACTGAACAGACCACAACGTCGAAGGGCATGCGTGACATTGCGGAATCGGGAGCAGCGGCAGCAGCGGCAGCATCGGCAGCATCGGCCGCGCTCGCAGGCGCTGCAGCCCGGCCGATGGCAGCGGCCTGCCGCACTGCCTCATCGATCAGGCTGGCGTTGCCTTCCCAGATATCCGGATGATCGAAGGGGGGAATGTAGACCGCGCCGGGCATGCCGCACAGTCGCCGCGCCTCGGCATCGGCTTCGTCCCATGCATCGCCATGCACCTTCACCGTGGCGCCGATGGCAATGATGGCCTGCCGCACGGCCTCGCCGGTTGTTCGCGGCACCACCACCGTCGTGCGCACCTCCAGCGCCACACCGGCCACCGCCGCCGCAAAACCGGCGTTGCCGCCCGATGGGCAGACCAGGTGCGTCGCGCCGGTGGCCACCGCCCGCTGGCACATCAGGCCGATCCCGCGCAGCTTGAACGAGCCCGACGGCTGCAGGTTGTCCATCTTCAGCAGCACCTGTTTGCCGAGCAAGGCCGACAGCGGCCGATGCAGCAGCAGCGGTGTTGAAATATGCAGGGCGCCGGTAGTCATGTCATTGATGCATTCCGCAGCGTGATGAACGTGATGGACGCGATGGACGCGATGGACGCGATGGCCATGTCAGGCAAAACGGGCATGAAAGAGACCCCCGGACGCCGCACATGCCCTGGTTCCTGCGACAGAGGCAGGCGAGCGGCGCAGGGCATGCAGATCGTGTGGCTCGACAAAGCCTGCCTAGCGGGTTTCGGCAAACAGTTCGCGCCCGATCAACATGCGCCGGATCTCGCTCGTTCCCGCGCCGATTTCATACAGCTTCGCATCGCGCCAGAGTCGCCCGGCCGGATAGTCGTTGATGTAGCCGTTACCGCCCAGGGCCTGGATTGTCTCGCCCGCCATCCAGGTGGCCTTCTCGGCCGAATACAGGATCGCGCCGGCGGCATCCTTGCGCAGGGCGCGCACCGCTTCCGGCGTGGTGGCGCGGTCGCAGGCCTGGCCGACCGCATAGACATAGGCCTTGCAGGCCATCATGGTCGAATACATGTCGGCCAGCTTGCCCTGCATGAGCTGGAATTCGCCGATCGGCTGGCCGAACTGCTTCCTCTCATGCACATAGGGAACCACCACATCCATGCAGGCCTGCATGATGCCCAGCGGTCCGCCGGAAAGAACCGCCCGTTCGTAATCCAGGCCGGACATCAACACGTTCACGCCGCGTCCCTCTCCGCCCAGCACGTTCTCGACCGGAATCTCGCAATCCCGAAAGACCAGTTCGCCGGTATGCGAGCCACGCATGCCGAGCTTGTCGAGCTTTTGCGCCACCGAAAACCCCGGTGCAGTTTTTTCAACCAGAAATGCGGTCATGCCGCGCGCGCCGGCTTCCAGGTCAGTTTTTGCATACACCACCAGCACGTCGGCATCCGGGCCGTTGGTGATCCACATCTTGGTGCCGTTGAGCACCCATCGGTCGCCCTTGCGCGTGGCTTTCAGCTTCATGCTGACCACGTCCGAGCCGGCATTCGGCTCCGACATGGCAAGCGCGCCGATCAGCTCGCCCGACACCAGCCCGGGCAGATACCGCGCCTTCTGCGCGTCGCTGCCATTGCGCCGGATCTGGTTCACGCACAGGTTGGAATGGGCGCCGTACGACAAGCCGACCGAAGCCGATGCGCGCGAGATTTCTTCCATGGCGACGATGTGGGCCAGGTAACCCATGGCAGCGCCACCGTATTCTTCGCCGACGGTGATGCCGAGCACGCCGAGCGCGCCCATTTTTTTCCACAGATCCATCGGAAACTGGTCGCTGCGGTCGATCTCGGCAGCGCGCGGCGCGATCTCGGCCTGGGCGAACTGGGCGATGCTGTCGCGCAGCGCGGCGATGTCTTCGCCATGATCGAAACGCAGTCCGGGTAAATCGCGCATGGTGTTCTCCGTCTTGGTGCAATGGTCGGTGGAATTCCGGTTGGCAGGATGATAGCGCGAAGTACCGCCGCACCAGCGCATCGGCATTGCGAATGGGGGGTGTGTTGGTAATCACGCCGGGTCATCAGACAGCGTGACCACGCCAATGAAGGGAACACCGCAGGTTTATAATCCATGCGCCTGGCCAACGCCAGCCGGCTGCGCGTGAGCCGCCGGCGCGGCCGGCATCACGCGAATATCGAACGCGCAATCGGCGATCGGCCGTCACCATCAGGAGCAGACCGTGAATTCGCTGGAAGCCCAACTCGATTATCCGCTGGGCGATCTCGTCCCCGACACCGGCGCCGTGCATGAAGTCGCACCCGGCGTGTTCTGGCTGCGCATGGGACTGCCATTCGCCCTGAACCACATCAACCTCTGGCTCCTGGCAGACAGCCAGGAAACAGCCGACGGCCCACGCGCCGGATGGACCATCGTCGATTGCGGCATCGCCGACACTGCCACCCGCGCGGCATGGGAGAAGATCTTTGCGCAGCATCTGTGGGGCCTGCCGGTGCTGCGGGTACTGTGCACGCATTGCCATCCGGATCATGTGGGCTTGTCAGGCTGGCTGTGCGAGCGCTGGCACGCGCCGCTCTGGATGACGACCGGGGAATACGGCTTTGCGCGAATGATGGCCGCTGCCCTGCCGGGTGTCGACGGCACCGCGATCCTGCCGCATTTCCAGCGACATGGCGCCACCGATCCGGCACTGCTGCGCCAGCTTGGCGAGCGGCGCAGCTATTACCCGACCCTGGTGCCATCGGTACCGGAATCCTACGTGCGCCTGCAGGACCGGCAACAGGTGCAGGTCGGTGCCCGTCGCTGGCGCGTGGTGACCGGCTTCGGCCATTCGCCCGAGCATGCGGCATTGGTCTGCGAGGATGCCAATCTGATGATCGCCGGCGACATGGTCCTGCCTCGCATTTCCACCAACGTATCGGTTTTTGCAGTCGAGCCGGAAGCCAACCCGGTGCAGGCCTACCTCGACTCGCTGGCGAAGTTCAATGATCTGGCAGCCGACATGCTGGTGCTGCCATCACATGGCAAGCCGTTTCGCGGTCTGCATACCCGGATCGCACAGTTGAACGCGCACCATGCCGAGCGCCTGGCCGAAGTACTGGAGGCCTGCGCCACGCCGCAAAGCGCGGCCACCATCGTACCGATCATGTTTCGCCGGGAACTCGATGCGCATCAGCTCACCTTCGCCCTCGGTGAAGCACTGGCGCATCTGCACTTGCTCTGGTTCGACGGCCGACTCGTGCGCCGCAGCGACGCCGACGGCGTCTTGCGGTTCACCCGGATCGCTTGCGTTGCCTGAAGCAATCGGCGCGTACACCTCGCATCGGCGCGAACTTTTACTTACCTGCCCCGCCTAACAGAATGTCGGCATCAGGCATGCGCGTGCAAGACGACGCAGCATGCACAAGAAGTGTCTGGAATCCAGAGACTGACGGTCAAGCAGCGTCATGGAACAGTTTGTGATAATGAAAGCATCGGTCGAACGAGAAGATTTCAGTGGTCGCCTGCAGCACGCCTTGCGCAAGGCAGATTACTCCCCCGACAGTCCTACCCAGCTTGCGCGTGAATTCAATGTGCGTTTTGCCGGCCGTCCGATCACGGTGCATGCCGCCAGAAAATGGATCGTCGGCGAAGCCATTCCCACCCAGGAAAAATTGCGCACGCTGGCGCATTGGCTGGGCGTACCGGCGGAGTGGCTGCGCTTCGGCGGCGACGTTGGCAACGGCGCAGCGGGAGAAGGCGAAGCATCGTCACGCTTCGAATCCGACGACGTCAAGCTGATCACGGATCTGCAGCGGCTGGATGAACACTACCGCGTCATCGCACGCGAAATCATCCGCATGCTGGTACGGATCAATCGCCAGAAATAGCCCGCAGGCGGCCGAGATAATCGAGTCCGGCGATGGCGCGGCTGCCATACCACGACAGCATCTCGCCATCGATCAGCAGCACCGGCTTGCCGGTCTGCCGTTCGAGCTGGTCTGCGTGTTTTTCTCCGAAAGAATAGGGCTCGGTCGACAGCAGAATCAGGTCGAGCTGCTCTGCCAACGCTGATGACCAGGAAAAGACCGGGTAGCGCGCCGGTGTCCCTGCCATCTGCGCAGCTTCTTCCCACTGTCGCCAGCCGATCAGCGCCAGCATCTGGCCGATGTAAGTCTGGCGCCCGACCGTCATCCACGGATCCTGCCAGATGCAATACAGCACCCGACGCTGCGGCAATGCAGGTCGCGCCGTCAATGCTGCCATTGCCGCCGTGAAGCGATCGCACAAGGCGTCGGCCCGCGCATTCACGCCCGGCACTGCCGCGAACAAGGCGCCGAACAGGCGATACAGGGCGAGATTGTCGTGCGGTGTCTGGGGATGCGTGACGATCACGTGCGGAATCGCGGATGCCAGGGCATCGATGGTGGGCTTCTCGTTTTCGTCGATGTTGACGATCAGGTGCGTCGGCGCCAGCGCTCGGATGCGGTCGCTGCGCACATCCTTGGTGCCGCCCACTTTCTCGATCGACTGCACCTGCGCGCGCGGATGAATGCAAAAGCCGGTGCGGCCCACCAGATACGGCTGCAGGCCGAGCTCGCACAGCAGTTCGGTCAGCGACGGCACCAGGCTGACGATGCGCAGCGGCGCCCCTGCTGCCACCGGCGGATGCACGGTGCCAAGCGCATCAGGTGACATGCTGGGCGCGGGCCTTGTGCGGCGCCCGCGCGAAGACGCGGTCGTAGAGCATATTCGGCAGGCAACGCAAGAGTTTGGCGACCAGGCCCATCTGCCACGGAATGACCCAGTAGCTGCGGCCGGCGTCGATGACGCGCACGGCCTGTGCGGCGAATTTTTCCGCCGGCATCAGAAACGGCATCGGATAGGCATTCGCCTGCGTCATCGGCGTGTCGATATAGCCCGGCACCAGCGTCACGACCCGGATCCCGCTGCCACGCAGTTCCACGCGCAGCGATTCACAGTAACTGATGACGGCGGCTTTTGATGCGCTGTAGGCCGCCGCACCCGGCAAGCCGCGAATGCCGGCCACGCTGGCGATCGCCACCAGCCGTGGCGGGAAAGCCGGCCGCCGCGCGTTCTGTTGCGCCTTCATCGCAGTGATGAACGGGGCGAAGGTGGCTACCGTGGCAGTCAGGTTGGTGGCGACGATCTGAGCGAACACCGGCAGGTCTTCGGCCAGCTCGGTCAGCGTGCCTTGCGAGATGCCGGCGTTGGCAATGACGACGTCGATGCCATCGTAGGCCTTCATGAAATCGGCGGCGGCCGCGGCCAGCGCCGCATGATCGTTTACGTCCAGCGCATAGACCCGGTGCTGGGCCGGATTGGGCAGCGAGGCGCGCAGGAGTTCGAGCTGGGCCTGACGCCGGCCGACCAACGCCAGCAGCGCGCCATCGCGCGCATATTGCCGGGCCAATGCTTCTCCCAGGCCGCTTGAGGCGCCGGTGATGAATACACGTTGCATGCGGATCTCCCGATGAAAAAAAGCCCGCACTGTCGCCAGGCGGGCCATGGAATGCGCCGTGCGCGGCCCGGGGGCCAGCGCGCCGGCCTGATTACTTGCGCACCAGGACCGCCACATTGCCTGCCGGCCTGGCCGTCGCATGTGCGGCCGGATGCGTGCCGGACGCCGTCACTGCCGTGCTCCCGGCTGCCGGCGTCACCGCTGCTGCCTTGCGTTCCTTCGATGCCTTGTTCAACAGCCAGTCCATTACCTGCAACGTTGCGCTCTGCAAGACCGGCTCCGGCTGGCTGCCCAATGTAGTGCCGACGATCGACGGCGAGGTCATAAAGCGGCCGTCGATCGCCACCAGCGGCACGCCATCGATGCGATAGGCTTCCTGCAACTGCGCCGCGCGGCGCAGTTTGGTCTGCACGCCGAAAGAGTTGTACACATCCAGGAATTTCTTGCGGTCGACGCCGTTGGCGGCCACAAAATCGGCAATCTGGGCCTCGCTGTCGAGTGTCTTGCGGTCCACATGAATCGCCTTGAAAACCTTCAACTGCATCTCGTCGACTTTGCCCAGCGCTTCAAGCGCGTAATACAGGCGCTGCTGCGGCTGAAAATTATCCCGAAAAGCAACCGGCACCCGACGGAAGATGATGTTGTCGCCCTGCTTCTTGACCCATTCCTCCAGCGACGGCTCGAAGGCATTGCAGTGCGGGCAGGAGTACCAGAAGAATTCGGTGACCTCGATCTTCTTGCCGGCCTCGGTTGCTTGCACCTTGTCGAGGGTGCGGTATTCGGCGCCGTTGACGGGCGCCGCCGGCGTGGCATGCGCGGCACCGGCAGTCAGGCCCAGGCCCAGGCTGAAACTCAGGCCAATCGTCATGCCCACGCCGGCCAGCAGGCGTTGCAGAAAAAAGCGGCGCGGGGCCGGGCGGCTGTCTTGCTGCGGATAATGCAGGTGCTGGACTGACATACGTTTCCTTTCGCTTCAACGGGCGGAACGGACCACGGCGACATCGACGCCGTTGTCGGAGAGCTTGCTGCGGGCCCGGGTCATGATTTCGAGTTGGTTGAACGGACCAATCCGCACCCGGTACAGCGGGCCGCTGTCGGAAGGCCGTTCGCTGATGTTGGCTTCAAAGCCCATCAGCGCCAGCTTTGCCTTGGCGCTTTCGGCATCGCCTGATTCACGGAAAGCGCCGGCCTGCAGGTAATAAATCCATTTCTCATCAGCCGTATCCGGCTTGACCATCGCCACCTTGTCGCCGGCCTTGTCGGCACGAGCGGCCGCTTTCTCGGCCACGCGGGCGTCGGCCAGCGCCTTGTCGACCGCGCTTGGCTTGTCAGCATTCTTGTCAGCATTCTTGTCAGCGGTCTTTTCGGCGATCTTGTCACCGATCTTGTCGCCCGATCTGGCGCCAGCTTTATCGGCCTTCTCCGCCGCTTTTTCAGCTGCTTTTTCCGCCGCCTTCTCTGCGGCCGACTGCTCCGCGCCCGGCGGCCTGGCATCCGCGACGACGGCGTTTTCCGGCACGGCGCTGCGGAAATTCTTCGCTGCTTCGCGCGCCGGTTCCTTGTTGCCATACAGCGGCTTGTTCGGATCGACGATCTGGCCACTACCGGCGACACCGGCCTGGCGTTCCGGCTGAGCTTGCTTGTTGGTGAAGGGCAGCGTGGTCTTGGTAATCATGACGGCCACCACCACGGCGATGCCGAGGCCGACGATCAGCCCGATGATGATGCCCAGGACCGTGCCGCCGGCCTGGCGGAGTGGACGCACTTGTTTGATCGAATTAACCATGCTTTTTCCGTTACATCCTTGCCGGTGCCGACACGCCCAACAGCGCCAGGCCGTTGCGCAATACCTGACGGGTTGCAACCATCAACGCGAGCCGCGCCATTCTGGTAGACAAGTCGTCCACCAAAACCCGCTCTGCATTGTAGTAGCTATGCAGTTCGCCTGCCAGATCACGTAGGTAGAAGGCAACCTGGTGAGGACCAAGCTCTTCCAGCGCATGCGCCAGCGCTTCCGGATACGCGGCCAGTCGCGCCAGCAGTGCCGTTTCGCGCGGCGCCGTCAGCGGCGACAGGTCGACGCCGTGCAACCCGGCCACGTCGCCGCCCCACTGCGCCAGCACCGAGCAGATCCGTGCATGCGCATATTGCACGTAATACACCGGATTTTCGTCCGACTGCGCCTGCGCCAGGTCGACGTCGAACGTGAATTCGGTGTCGGCCTTGCGCGAGATGAGGAAGAAGCGCACCGCGTCGCGTCCGCGCGTGAGATCCGGAGCGGCGGGGTTGCGCGCTTTGCTCCCTTCGTTCGCTTCGTTTGCTTCGTTTGCTTTGCTGGCCTCCCCTGCGTCGCCTGTCTCGCCTGCGCCACCCACCGGTTCGCTCGACCATTCGATCAGGTCGCGCAAGGTGACATACGACCCGGCCCGCTTGGAGATCTTGACCTCTTCGCCATTCTTCATGACGGTGACCATCTTGTGCAGCACGTAGTCCGGATACCCCTGCGGTATGCCCAGATCGACCGCCTGCAGGCCGGCGCGCACGCGGGCGATGGTGCCGTGATGATCGCTGCCCTGGACATTGATGACCTTGCCGAAGCCACGTTCCCACTTGCTGATGTGATAGGCCACGTCCGGCAGGAAATAGGTGAAGGTGCCGTCGGACTTGCGCATGACGCGGTCCTTGTCGTCGCCGTAGTCGGTGCTGCGCAGCCAGAGCGCGCCATCCTGCTCGTAGGTCTTGCCGGAGGCGACCAGGGCGGCGACGGTTGCCGCCACCCGGCCATCCCGATAGAGCGAGGATTCGAGATAATAATGATCGAAGCGCACGCCGAAGGCCTGCAGGTCCATGTCCTGCTCATGGCGCAGGTAGGCGACGGCAAAGGTGCGCAGCGAGTCGATGTCCTCGACATTGCCGCTGGCCGTCACCGGTGCGCCATCGCTGGCGGCAGCCGTCGCACCGGCCAGGAAATCGACGGCGATGTCGGCGATGTAGTCGCCGTTGTAGGCCGAGGCCGGCCACTCGGCGTCGCCCGGCTTGAAGCCACGGGCCCGCGCCTGCACCGATTGCGCCAGCGTGGCGATCTGCACCCCGGCGTCGTTGTAATAATATTCACGTGAAACGTCATAGCCCTGTACTTGGAACAAGGCTGCCATGGCGTCACCGAGCGCGCCCTGGCGGCCATGACCCACATGCAGCGGCCCGGTCGGATTGGCCGACACGAACTCGACCATCACCCGGTGTCCGGCGCCGGCCTCGCTGCGGCCAAAGGCAGCGCCTTCCACAAGCACGCTGCGCACCACTGCCTGGCGTGCTGCGGCCGACAGGCGCAGGTTGATGAAACCCGGCCCGGCGATCTCGATCGCATCGATCAGGTCGCCCCGGGCCGGATCGGCCAGCACCGCATCGACCAGCGCCTGGGCCAGTTCGCGCGGATTCTTCTTCAACCGCCTCGCCAGCTGCATGGCGATGTTGCAGGCGATGTCACCGTGGGACGGGTCGCGCGGGCGCTCCAGCACGACCGCAGCCGACAGGTCGGTGCCGGCCAGATGCGGCTGCAGCGCGGCGTCGAAGAGACCGGCGATGTGGTTTTTTTGGGAGAGGAGCATGGGTCGGCGGCTGGGAAAAAGCGGGATCGGAAACAATGGGCGGTTTGGCGGCAAGCAACCGGAGGCGGGCCGGGCTTGATGCAGAGTCGAGGCAAATCCGAAGCAAATCCAAGGCAACCCCGAAGCGGATGCGAGGCACACCCGGATCATGGCCTGTCGGAATTATACTGGCATGCCCGGCAGGGTCGATGCCGGTCAGCCGCCAGTCTTGTCGCGACAATACGACACCAGAAAATCGTCGAGGGCAAAGGCTGCCGGGTCCCAGTCAGCCGCAGACAGGCGCTGCACCGCGGTGAAGACATACGTGTCGGCCGCCAACGCCGCCGCGCTCCTGTCGCCAATCAGCGACAGACTGACCCCCCGCCGCACGTACTCATCCCCTTCGAAGGCATCCAACCGGGCGACATCCTCGTCAGATACATCCAGATAGACCAGTCCCTCGACCCGACTGCCAGCGTGCGCCACCATTCCAGGGTAGGTGTCGTCGGCCAGCGCATGGCGGTGATAGCCATCCAGGCATGCCGGCCGGCTGCGATACGTGCCGATGACGACTCGCTGCCAGACCGGCGCAAACATCAAGGATCCGTACGTGAAAACATGGCTGCTCATGCGACACCCAATTCTTAAAAGTAACTAATAGTATTAATAGGTAGTTGACGTACAGTAACTGTTTCCTTAACTTGGCATGGTGCCCCATCCGGGCATTGCTGACCTAGGAAAAACAACATGAGCCTGACCCACCTGCCGGACGATGCCGATAACACGGCATGGCATCTCGAACGTCAACTCGGCGCCCTCAATGCATTGACGCGTGAGGAATTCGGCCTCGCCGAACAGCTGATTTCCCAGAAGCTGCAAGCTGCGCTCGATTCGCTCGACCACTCGGCCCAGGCGATCCGCATGCTGCTCGACGCCCAGTCGCCGGCTGAACTGGCGTCGTCCTCCGGTGTTGCCCAGCGCAACGAACTCGAAAACCTCCTGGCCAGCAGCCGGCACCTGGCACGTCTGGCTGCCATGATGCAAGAAAGCTTCGCCAGTGGCCGTGACGCGCTCGGGCGCCGCACCGATCTGCAGATTGCCAACGTGGTCGAGGCAGTCGACCGGCATCGCCTGGCGGTGCAAGACAATGCGATTGCCCTGACCGAAGCAGCGCTCGATCGTGCCCGTGCGCCATCGCCGCTCAACCATGCCAGCCGCGCCATCGAGCGCCGGCCACGCTGAGCGGAAAGATACGATGACAAGTCCGGTTCTGGACGGCGCACGCGCCGCATCGCACCAGCGCAAGATTCTGCGCAGCCGCGCGGTCCTGCATTTCAGCAATGGCAACATTGTCCAGGCACGCACGACCGATATTTCCGTTGCCGGCCTGAGCTTGTTGTCTGCACAATCGCTGGCGGCCGGCGTGGCTTGTCACGTCGTGTTCCAGATTGCGATGGCCGGCAAGCTGCACGACATTGCCGCCGATGTTGAGGTCGTCTACAACACCTGCCATGGTACCGACGGCTTTCGCCTTGGCCTGCGCTTCACGACGCTTGATCCGGAGCGCAGCAGGCTGATCAACCGCCTGCAGTGAGCGACCGACGAAAGACGCTGCCAGTCGCATCGCCTTTTCAATCGCAATACGCTTCCACCATCATCCCGGGGTCGGCCAGCAGGCAGGCGATCGGTCCGGCCAGTGCGCACCGGGCAGCCGAATCATCCAGCGCAACGGTAGCCTCGATGCGTGCGAGCGTGGCGGATTTCTCCGCACCCACCGCCCACAGATAACAGCGCCGTTGCGAAAGCAATGCCGACAACGACAAGCTCACGCGCGCATGCGGCGCGCAGGCCGGCTGCAGCGCGACATAGCGCCGCGTGGTCAGGCATGCCTGCGGCCACTGCGGCGCATCGACGAATAACGATGCCGTATGCCCGTCGTTGCCCATGCCCAGCACGATCACGGTTGCGTTCGCCAGCCGCGCTTCGCCATTCGCCTGGTCGGCTGCAGCCTGGGCGGCGGCCAGTGGATCGGACGCCTGCCTGAACAGCGCATCCGGCATCAGGGCAATCCAGCCCGCGGCGGCAGCGTCACCGGTCAGCAGATGCTGGTGGATCAGCCGCGCATTTGCCTCCTCATCCCCGGGCGGCACGCTGCGTTCGTCTACCAGCGAGACGTCGATGCGCGCCCAATCGACTGACTGGCAAGCCAGGGCGGCGAGCATCGGTATCGGACTGCGCCCGCCGGAAACCAACAGCAAGGCACGTGATTGCTGCGACAGTGCGGCACGCAGGTCGGCGGCAATGGCGCCGGCCAAGGCGTCGGCGGCCAGATCGGCATTGGCGAAGCGGTGGCGTTGAAGTGGCATCGGTTGATCCGGAAAAGAGTCAAGGGGGCCGGCATGCAGCACGCAGTTGGCAGCTGCATGCTCGGACCGACTTTCGCAGAAAAAACTCCTGGGGCCGCTGTCATTATGATAAAACAACTCGCCGCACCGACATGCGGCAAGCAACGCGCCATAGAAGCGCCAGTTGATCATCCATAAAAACCACACTCGACAGAGGGACACCATGCATTCATTCGGCACCGCCGTCATCATCGGCAACACCATCCGCACCAGCATTGCCGTTGCCAGCGCAACGCTTCTCCTTTCCGCCTGCGGCAGCAATCATGCCGACGGCGTGAACACGAAACCCTATTATCTCGGTAATGTTTCCACAACCGTCTACGATGGCGTGAGCGATGATTTGCTGACCGCCGGCCTGGGCAAGACGAAGCTTGGCGGCGCAGCACCGGCCGTAGCTGATCCACTCAAGCCGACCGCTGCCGAACTGCGGCGCCTGGCCATTTTCAACAACTACCGTGCCGTGCTCGACATTTCGGCGGCTGGCGGCTACGGCACGCTGTATGGTCCCAACGTCGACATCAACGGCAATGCCACCGCCTCCGAAGGCCTGATTGCCGGCACCGAATACATCGCTTACTCCGACGACGGCACCGGCAACCAGAACGTGACCATGATGGTCCAGGTGCCATCGACCTTCGATCCGGCCAACGCCTGCATCATCACCGGCACCTCGAGCGGCTCGCGCGGTGTCTATGGCGCCATCGGCAGTTCCGGCGAATGGGGTCTGAAGCATGGCTGCGCCGTGGCCTACACCGACAAGGGCACCGGCAACGGCATCGACGACCTGCAGAACAACACCGTCAACCTGCAGAACGGCGTGCGCAGCGATGCCGCCGCCGCCGGCAAGAATTCCAACTTCACCGCCGCCCTGACGGATGCCGAGCGCGCCGCCTTCAATGCCGCCACGCCGAACCGCTTCGCCGTCAAGCATGCGCATTCACAGCAGAATCCGGAAAAAGACTGGGGCAAGTGGACGCTGCAGTCGATCGAATTCGCCTATTACGTCTTGAATGACAAATTCGGCGCCGGCAGCCTTCGCCAGCCGCTGCTCGATTCGCGCAACACCATTGTCATCGCGTCCAGCATTTCGAATGGCGCCGGCGCAGCACTTGCCGCGGCCGAGCAAGACACCACCGGCCTGATTTCCGGCGTTGCCGTGGCTGAACCGCATGTGCAATTGGCCCCGGCCGTTGCCGGCCAGCCGACCCTGACCGTCAAGCGCGGTGCGCGCAGCCTGGTCGGCAACGGACGGCCGCTGTATGAATATTTCACACTGGCCAACCTGCTCCAGCCGTGCGCTGCACTGGTGTCGCCGTCGACCAATGCCTTCAACACCATCAACCCGACGATCGCCGCCGCCCGTTGTGCTGCCTTGAAAAGCAATGGCCTGGTGACCGGCACGACGACCTCGGAACAGGCGGCCAGCGCGATGGCCAACCTGATTGCCGCAGGATGGCAGCCGGAGAGCGCAGAGCTGCAGGCGTCGATGTATTCCTTCGCCACGCCGGCGATCGCCACGACCTACAGCAATACCTACAGCCGCTCCAGCGTCAAGGACAACCTCTGCGGCTTCAGTTATTCCGGTGGCACGGCCGGCCTGCCGACCTCCTTTGGTACCGGCAACGGCATTCCCGCGACCGCCGGCATTGCCATCTTCAACAACAACAGTGTCGGCGGCCCGGCAATCGATAATGCGTCCATCAGCCCGAGCACCGGCATGAAGGACTACAACATCGACGGCGCACTGTGCCAGCGTGAACTGGCGGTCGGCACCAGCGCCAGTGCCAAGCGGGTGCAAGGCGGCATCGCCGAAGCCTTCCGCACTGCCAATCTGCGTGGCAAGCCGGCCTTGATCGTCGCCGGTCGCTCCGATACGCTGATTCCAGTGGCTTTCGCCTCCCGGCCATATTATGGCGTCAACAAAATGGTCGAAGGCACCGCCAGCCATCTGTCGTACATCGAGATCACCAACGGCCAGCATTTCGATGCCTTCCTTGGCTTTCGTGGGTTCGATTCGCGCTATGTGCCCGTCCACCGCTACTTCATCCAGGCGCTGGACCTGATGTATGCCAACCTGAAATCCGGGGCCCCGCTGCCACCAAGTCAAGTAGTGCGCACCACGCCACGTGGCACGAATGGCGTAACGGCAAATCCGATCAGCGCCGCCAACGTGCCGCCAATCCAGGCGACACCGGCCGCAGCCGATCGGATCACCTACACGGAGAGCGTCGTCACGATCCCCGATTGAGTGACAAGGCAACATTGCAGGTCAAGCATTCCTACAGCCGGATCAGCGTTGCACTGATAACGCCGCGCGATCCGAACCGCTAGAATGCATCTGTCTCCTCCTTCCTGCCAAGGTCGGATTATTGCCCGCCCTTCATGTGGCGGGTTTTTTTTGCTCACGTGATGTCGTCGATCCGTTCGGCCGCCGGCAGGCGCCTGACGATTTCGCGCCGACCTGCGTTAGGATTGCCGCATGACTCTGCCCATCGACGGCGTTGTTCGCATCGATTTCTCCGCGCCATCGGTGCTGGTGGCCGAACGGCTGATCGGCGCGATCCTGTTGGTCGATGGCGTCGGCGGACGTATCGTCGAAACCGAGGCCTATGATCATGACGACCCGGCGTCGCATGCCTTCGGCGGGCCGACCGAGCGCAACCGCGCCATGTTCGGCCCGCCTGGCCACGCTTATGTCTACCGGTCATACGGCATGCACTGGTGCCTGAATTTCGTCTGCCGCGAGGTCGGCCATGGCGCCGGAGTGCTGCTGCGGGCACTGGAGCCACTGGCGGGCCTTGCATGCATGCGGGAGCGCCGCGGGATGGACGATGTACGCCTGCTGTGCGCCGGGCCGGGGCGGTTGACGCAGGCATTGGCCATCACGCACGCCTGCAATGGCCGCCCGCTCGATGCGCCGCCGTTTTCAGTGACTGCAGCGCCGGCGTCGGTGGTGACTCTGACCGGGCCGCGCATCGGCATTTCCAAGGCGGTCGACATGCCGTGGCGGTTCGGGTTGGCAGGCTCGCGTTTTCTGAGCAAGCCGTTTCGCAATCGGAAATGAAAAAGCCGCCCATGCGAGCGGCTGGTGTTTCGTCATTCCTTGCTTCATTCTTTACATCATTCTTTAGGTCATTCCACAACCGGACTGCTGAAGCAATCCGGCCTGTGCGTTGTCGATCTACGCGTGCTTGTCTGCCTTGCGCATGCGTGACGCGGCAAAGCCCAGCATGCCGATTCCCAGCAGCACCAGCGGCGCCGGTTCAGGAATCCGTGCCTGCAGGCGTTCCTGGGTGCCGGTCAGGAAACTGAATTCATAGGTGCCCGTGCCGAGCACGAAATCATGGGTGAAGGATTGCAGCCCGCTGTCGGTCATCAGACTGCCGATGTTCGACAAAGTCAGCGCGCCTTGCAGGGCGTTCGGCCGGAATTCCTGCACGGTGCCGTCACTGCGGGTGATCGAAAAGCTGGAGCTGACCTGAGCGCTCGCGCCATCGCCGGCGGCAGTCGTCAGGACATTGAGGATTTCCTGGGCCGAGAAAGCCAGCGTCAGGGTGGTTGGCGAGGTGACGTTGAAGTTGAACGAAAAGCCGGTGCTGGTGCCGGCAGCGGAGGCAGCCGATGTCGTGTTGACGGCCGACAGCAGATGGCCTTCCGAGACAGCGTTGACGGTCAGCGGCGGGCTGCCGCTGACCAGATTGCCGGTGATCTGCGCATCGCCGCGGGTGCCGAAATTCGACAGCAGGGCCTTGCCGTAGTTATTTTCGCCAGGGAACGGGCCAGGGCCGGCGCGCGATTGCAAGGTGTCGGAACCAGTTTGCAGCGAGCCATCGGAAGAGCGCGACTCGCCCGGCGCATTGCCATAGTTTGCCGAGCTGCTGGTGGTGACCTGGCCGCCCGTGATCGTCAAGTTCGGCGAACTCAGGCCCGACAGGGTCAGGTTGGAAAAGGTGATGTCTGCGTAGGAATAGGGTGTTGCCTGGGCAATGCAAGCGCTCGAGAGGGCAACGGCGAATGCCATCGTCTTCAGGATCAGGTGAGTCGATTTCATGCGGATTCCTTGAATGGGTGACTTGAGAAAAGCGGCTTGTTTTCGCGGATCGGCCGCGTCCGGCCTTTCCACTGGTTCGATCTCTACCAAAAAGCCACTGTCGCGAAGGCTGCGGAAGAACACCGCCTGCGCCAATACGACTTCCTTGTAACTAATGGTAAATGTCGAGATCGACCATTTAGCAAGTCGCGTTCCAAGGAGGCGATGCGTATTGAATCAATGACTTGGAACAGAGCCCCGCAACGCGGCATGACAAAGCGTCAACATTTCCGACAATAATGAGTGTCGCGAGCTGGATGATTAGGAGAATGCAGATGCGATGCTCGACGAAAATCAGAAACAGAATTTTCGAGAGTGACTTACATCAAGCTTTTTATCAGGCATGGAAGACAAGCCGCAAGTCATGGATCAATCATCACGACACAAGATCATCTCGCCCCTTGAACACCGCGCCGCCTTGATCGATGAATCGATTTCCAGCGTAAAGAAATCCCGAACTTGCAGATGAGTCCGTCAAAAATGCCGACAATGTAAGACCGATGAAATGCGCCTGTCGAGACTGACCGGACCAGCCGCGACGGCACTTGTCGACCTCCGCAAACCTACGAGTGTCAGCACACGAAAATGAAAAAAGCCCGGCAGGAGCGGGGCTTTCGGTAGCGAACCATGATGTCGGCGCGGCTGCCGGCGGGCATGAACGCGCTGGCAACAATGCGAGAACTTCAGGGATCGATGATTGCCGCACACCCATCGGTCGGCAGGGCAGCCACATGGCCGACGACCGGGACGATCTTGATGGCAGCCGAGGCCAGGCGGCAGGGTGCGGCAAGGACACCACAACCGTTCAAACCGATGGCGAACAAGGTGACGACGGCAATGGACAAGAATTTCTGGAACGGCTTGCAGGACACGGAAATCCTTGTCAGGGCGGTGACGCGGCACGGAGAACCTGGTGCGGCTGGCTGGAATCGAACCAGCGACCCTTGGCTTCGGAGGCCAATACTCTATCCACTGAGCTACAGCCGCGACGGAACTGCGTTGCGAGGCACGAAGGATACCGTTTTTCCGTTAGCGCGTCCATGCCGGCGTCCAGGAAAAGCGGATCGCTGACATACCAAAGCAAGGTCATGTCGTCTATAATCGAGGGTTTGCATTAGTTGTAAATAAGAATAATGGCAACGATGCACTGCCGGTGCCGGATTGTTCCGGTCACTGCAATTCGCATCTGCCGAAGCTGTCTTATCTGAGATCGTTCCGAGGAAATAATGAGTGACGCACAAAACGAGCATGAGTCCGGTATCCGGACGCCAAAACAGCTGGTCGCGGCAATTGTCGCCGGCTTCCTGATCCCCATCGTCTGCATCGTGTTGCTGGTGCAGTACGTGACAAACGTCAGCACTGGCGGTGCCGGTTCGGAGTCGCAGTCGAATGCGGCGGTGGTGAGCCGGATCCAGCCATTGGCCGATCAAGCCTTCACGCTCAAGGACGTGAACGCGCCGCGCGTTCTGCAGACCGGTACCGAAGTCTACAAAGCCGTGTGCGCCGCTTGCCATACTGCCGGCGCGGCCGGTGCGCCGAAGTTCGGTGACACTGCCGCCTGGTCGGCCCGTCTGGCGCAAGGCTACGACACGCTGGTCTCGCATGCCGTTGTTGGCATCCGCGCCATGCCGGCAAAAGGCGGCAATCCGGATCTGGACGATGTCGAAGTTGCCCGTGCCGTGGCCTACATGGGCAATGCGGCAGGCGCGAAATTCGTCGAACCGGCTGCCAAGGTTGCTCCTGCTGCTGTCGCGACGGCTGCCGCTCCAACTGCGGATGGTGGCGCTTCGTCTGCTGCAATGGCTGCCCCGGCCGCCCCGGCTGCCACTGCTGCTCCCGCAGTCGCGCCAGCTCCCGCCGCTTCAACTCCACCTGCTGCCGCAGCGCCGATGAAGATATCGGCTGACGCTGGCAAAAAACTCTACGAAGGCGTTTGCCAGGCCTGTCACGCAGCCGGTATAGCCGGTGCACCGAAGTTCGGCGACAAGACTGTGTGGGCCGATCGCATCAAGCAAGGCGCACCGACCCTGTACGAGCATGCAATCAAAGGCTATCAAGGCAAGGCTGGCGTAATGCCGGCAAAAGGCGGATCGGCCGCATCGGACGACGAAGTCAAGGCTGCCGTCGACTACATGACGGCTGCAGCAAAATAAACAGGCGGCAGGCGCTGATGCCTGCCGTGGCAAACATCAACGCCAGGGTTCGGCAGCACGCTCTTTCCAAACTGCAGCACCATGACAAAAGCCGGCATTCAGCCGGCTTTCTTGTTTCAATCCTGCCTCCGCAAAAGCGCAAAAGCGCCAAAGCAGACTCAGTGCAGCTGTCCCAGCCCGTCCAGCACGCCGGATTGGGATGCGTCGGTCGGGTATCCATACGGCAGGACCGCATCGTCTTCCGCCATCTCACTGGTGCGCTGCCTGTGACGATAGAAAAAATAAGCGCCAGCGCCGATTCCACCCAATACTGCCGCGCCACGCAACACCGGCATGATCAGCCGACGCCGACGCATGATCGACAACGCTGTCGCCGCCAGCGGCAAGAAACGCCGTACGGTGGCGATGAATTTACCCGTTGCGTGGTTGCCGTTCGTGAGGTTGGAAAAACGCGCAGCGACGCCGGTCTCGCTATCGTAGGCGGTGGAATCGTCACCCAGGTCGGTGGACAGGTCCACCTTGTCGACATGATGCCGCCCGAACAACCGGTCCACCGCACCATAGGCTTTGGCCGTCATGTGGTTCATGGCGCTTTTCGCCAGCTTGTCGGCATGCAGGTTGTTACGGATGACCGCAATCGAGGCATCGACTCCGGCGCGCCGATCGGCACCCTGTGCAATCAGCGCTTTCTTGCGCTCTTCAAACGATTTCTCGATCACAGGCTTCTTGGCATCGCTCATGACAGCTTTCTCGAATTACAGCAGTGCATCGCGGTCACGTCCCAGTTCCGCCATGGTGGCCGGAATCGAGAGCTTGCCTTCGGACAGCATTGCTTTGGCATACAGCACCACGGCAACGGTCGCTGCGGTGAACAGTGCAGCCATGATGAACAAAATTTTCCAGCCCAACGCATCCCACGCCAGATACACCACCAGACCGGTCCAGTAAGCCAATGCAAACAAGGCCGTGAAGATACCGATGGCGCCGACCAGGACCAGCTTCAGCAAATTGTTGCGCACTGAAGACAGCTCGAGCGCAGCCAGTTCGACCCGGCTGACGATCAGGCCGCCAAGATTGCGCGCCATGCCGCTGATGCCTGCAATCAGGCCCGGCGTATCGAGGGGCGGCGCATGACGCGGAGTGGGTTGTTCGATCACGATGGCATCGATTCCGGAAAAGTGGATGAACGAGCGGTGGCTTGAAGCAGCGCTTGCGGCAACTTAACGACGTGCCAGCAGCATGCCGATCACGACGCCGACGCCAGCCGAGATCGCAACCGACTTCCATGGATTTTCCTGAACATAGGTGTCGGCGGTTTCCGCGGCTTCCTTGCCGGTCTGCATGGCGGCAGCTTGCACTTCCTGTGCCTTGCCCACGGCCGAATCCAGCAGGTTCAGGCCTTGGGTGCGCAGCAGCTCTGCCTTGTCGCCGGTCGCACTGGTGGCTTGCCGGAACAGGTCTTGCGCATCCTTGACCAGGGAACGCATGTCGGTGCGGGCAGTCTTGACGTTCGATTGCATCATGGTAAAGCTCCTAACAAAAGTGAAATCATGCCCCGCATCGAGGTCTCGATGCATGGCATGCACCTTAACGGGAATGTTCGGGGACCTCAGTACGGCACCCAACATAATATTCTTCTTTCAACTGCTTGGGCGATCGCCGGCAGACTACATTCCCGGCGTGCAGTCGGCACAATGATCGATGTCAGACGGGCCGTGCTGCAGCTTGTCGTTCAGATCGCGTAGTGCCGTTCGCAGGCCCTCCTCGACCACCGGATGATAGAACGGCATCTCGAGCATCTGCGCCACCGTCATGCCGGCCTGCAGCGCCCACGCCATCAGATGCGCAAGATGCTCGGCACGCGGCCCGATCAATTCGGCGCCGAGAAAGCGGCCACTGCGATATTCGGCATACACCCGCAGCAGGCCTCGGTTCTGCAACATCACACGGCTGCGGCCCTGGTCGGCGAAACTGAGCTCCCCGCTGGCCACGCGCCCCGATTCGAGCGCATGAAAACCATCGCCCACGACCGCGACTTGCGGATCGGTGAAGGCAATCGCCAGTGGCACACGGCGCAGCCCCGGCTGCACATCCGGATAGCGCCCCGCATTATCGCCGGCGATGCGGCCGTGGTCTGCCGCTTCATGCAGCAGCGCGCGTTCGGCAGCGACGTCGCCGGCGATGAAGATGCTGCTCTCGCCGCAGCGCATCGTATGGCGGTCGAAGTGCGGCACGCCGCGCGCATCGCACGCAAGCCCGGTGCGGTCGAGCTGCAACGTCTCCAGGTTCGGCACCCGGCCGGTGGCCGCCAGCACCATGGAAAATGCCTCGGTATGCTCGACGCCGGCGGCGTCGCGCCAGGTCAGCGCCACGCCATCGGCCTTGCGTGTCACATGCAGCACGCGGGTGTTCTGGCGCAGGTCGAGCTCGGTTGCAAAAATTGCGCGGGCACTGTCGTGGACCATCGGGTCGCTGATGCCGGCAATCTGATCGCCGCGGCCGAAGATCGCCGTTCGCACGCCGAGCCGGTGCAGTGCCTGGCCCAGTTCCAGGCCGATCACGCCGGTACCGATCACCGCCACCGAGGCCGGCAGATCCAGCCAGTCGAAAACGGTGTCGTTGGTGGCAAGGCAGTCGGCCGCGCCCAGCAGTTCGGTGGGGATCTGCGGCCGGGAACCGGTGGCGATCACGATCCGGGCCGCATCGAGCACGGTATCGTCATCGATCTGCAGCCGGTCCATGGCGAGAAAGCGGGCATGCCCGCGCAGGCGATCTCTGGAATCGATGTTCTCGACACCCGCGAGAACGAAGCCGACGAAGCGATCCCGCTCCTGCCGCACCCGTTCCATGACCGCGCGGCCGTCGATGGAAATCGCACCCGGATGTACGCCGAAGGCTGGCGCCAGGCTGCACATGTGGGCTGCTTCGGCAGCAGCGATCAAGAGTTTGCTGGGCATGCAACCGACCCGCGCGCAGGTCGTGCCGTAAGACCCGGCTTCGATCAGCACCACCCGCTTGCCATGCGAGCGCGCGGCCCGGTAGGCAGCCAGACCGGCGCTGCCGGCCCCGATCACGGCGACATCCGCATGGATGAATTGCATGTGGGCCCCTGTTGTTGATCAGCGGCCAGTCTACGGCAAACGCTATTGGCTGGTCTGCGCCTGCGCCACCGACCGAATCTGGAACCGGCCGTCATTGTTGAAAAGCCAGGTCTCTGATATCTCCAGTCGGCCATTGCGAAGCAGGCTCGGCGCCGGCTTCGGAAATGGCGCCGTATTGCGCAACGAGGCCAGCGCCGTGGTTTCGGTGACGCCATCATGATTGGTGCGCACGATTTCACTGCGCAGCAGCTTGCCGGCGCCATCGACCGAAAATTTCACGACGATCACGGAGCGCAGCAATGCCTGTGGGTGGCCCGGATACACCTTGGTCGAATTGACTTCACTGATGCGCAGCGCGATGTCGCGCTTGTAGGCCTCGACGGTGCGCGCCGTCGAGGTGGCGTCCGGCGTGGTCTCGGCCCGCTCGATGCGTGCGACCGCTGCCGCAGGCGGTGGATCACCCGGCCGCGGTGGCGGGTTGGTACAGCCGGCGAGAAATACGCCGAGCGCCGCAACGCCGCGCGCTGGCAAAGACAGGATCGATGCGCTCTTTTTCATGCTTGCCTCGTTTCACGCTTTTCTTGATCGACGCTGCGCACTGCAGCGCAATGCGACGACATTAAGAGTGTCGCACGGGCGCATCGCGCTTCGCAAACACGGTGTGGCGCTTTGGATGCAGTGTTGGATTTGACGCAAGCGCATGATCAGCCTAGCCGGCCATGCATGCGAAAGCGTTCGGTGGCGGCGACCAGTGCCTGCGCGGTACCGGTTTCGAACGAGGAGTGACCGGCGTCGTCGATCATCTCCAGCCGTGCTTGCGGCCAGGCCCGATGCAAGCGGTAGGCCGACACCGGCGGACAGACGATGTCGTAGCGGCCCTGTACGATGATGCCGGGCAGATGTGCGATACGGTCGATGTTCACCAGCAGCTGGTCTGGCGCCATGAAGCCATGATGCAGGAAATAGTGTGCTTCCAGCCGGCCAAGGCTGATGCTGACCGTATCCGTGCAAAAGCCATCGACGTTGGCCGGATCGGGCCGCAGATACAGGCAATGTCCTTCGTAGCGGCTCCAGGCGCGCGCCGCCGGCGCAGCGATCGCCGGATCGTCGGAAAACAATCGCCGGCAATACGCCTGCAGCAGATCATGCCGCTCTCCAGGCGGGAGTACCGAGACGAACTCCGCATGCGCTTCGGGGAAGAATTGTTCCATCCCGTAAAGGAACCAGTCGATCTCGCTTTGGCTGCACAGGAAAATTCCCCGCAACACGAAGCCGAGACAATGCTGCGGATGCGCCTGCCCGTATGCCAGGGCCAGGGTCGAGCCCCAGGAGCCGCCAAAAACAAGCCACTGCGCGATGCCAAGCATCTTGCGAAGACGTTCGATGTCATCGATCAGTAAAGGCGTCGTGTTGTCGCGACATTCACCGAGCGGTGTCGATTTGCCGGAACCGCGCTGATCGAACAGAACGATGCGGTAGTGCGCCGGATTGAAAAATTGACGTTGACCCGGCGATGTTCCACTTCCTGGCCCACCGTGCAGGAACAACACCGGCTCTCCATCCGGATTGCCGCATTCTTCCCAATGCAGCGTGTGCAGAGCATCGACTGCCAGCATGCCGCTGCGATACGGTTCGATCGGTGGAAACAGGATGTCGTCGATGTCGGGAGAGGTCATGGAAAGATGTCGGAATCGAAGGGAATGCCGCGGCAGGCAGAAAGCCTAGCCAAAGCGGGAAATGTATTGTAGACTTCGGCCGCTTCAGGTGCCTCACATGTTATCGCACGACGCGGCGCCTGGAAACGATCAAGGAGTGGTAGTTCAGTTGGTTAGAATACCGGCCTGTCACGCCGGGGGTCGCGGGTTCGAGTCCCGTCCACTCCGCCAGCAAGACCGGAAGGCCCGCGCAAGCGGGCTTTTCCGTTTTCAGCGGCACAAAATCCAGGATGCCATTTCAGGCCATCTTCACGGCGCGCAGTGCACGTCCGATGCTGAAAAATTCGCTTCCGGTGCAGCTGCCCCATCGAAACCCGCATTACCAAACAAATCCAGTTGCAGATCCGGCGCCTCCTCATCGAGCCGCACCCCGGCGCCGAGCAAGCGTACCGGTTGCCTGCCACGTGCAAACCCGGTCTCCAGCAAACCGGCCAGCAATGCCGGATCGATGCCGTTGGCCAGGCACTCCACCGAGGTCTGCCGAAAATCCGCGAACCGAATCTTGACCGTCAACTTGCAGATGAACGGACCTGCCGCATTGCGGGCCACCCGCAATCGCAACTGACCGATCAATTGCGCCATCGGTGCCTGGCAGGCGGCCAGGTCCGGCAAATCGTTGTTGTAGGTTTCCTCGACGCTGATCGATTTGCGTTCCCGCAGAGGGCTGACTTCCCGCAGATCGATGCCGCGCACCAGTTCATGCAGGCGCACGCCGAACTTGCCGAAGTGATGCTGCAATTGCGGCAGGGTCCAGTTGCGCAAGTCGGCGCAGGTCTCGGCGCCGAGGCGGTTGAGTTTTGCAGCCGTGACCTGCCCTACCCCATGGATCTTCTTGACCGGCAAGGCGGCCACGAAGCCGTCCACCTGATCCGGCAGCACCACGTGTTGCCCATCCGGCTTGTTCCAGTCGCTGGCGATCTTGGCCACGAATTTGTTGGGGGCGATGCCAGCCGATGCGGTGATGCCGACGGTCGCGGCGATGCGAGCCCGAATTTCCTGCGCCATCAGCGTCGCGCTGCCGTGGCAATGTGGCGCGTCGGTCACGTCGAGATAGGCTTCATCGAGCGACAACGGCTCGACCAACGCGGTGTAGTCGTGATAGATCGCCAGGATCTGGCGCGAGGCAATGCGGTATTTCTCCATCGCGGTCGGCAGCACGATCAGGCCCGGACAGCGTTGCAGCGCCTGCCCCATGGCCATGGCCGAGTGCACGCCGAAATGCCGTGCCTCGTAATTGCAGGTCGCCACCACGCCACGCTGATCCGGACGGCCACCGACGGCAACCGGCTTGCCACGCAACGAAGGGTCGTCACGAGTCTCGACGGCGGCGTAAAAACAATCACAGTCGCAATGAATGATCTTGCGGAGTCGGGTATTTGCCACACCCTTATTTTACCCATCAGAAAACAAAAAGCCGAACCGATGTGCCGGTTCGGCTTGTCCATGCATTTCCGCTCTCATGGTTACCACTCTCATGCCTGGCACTGGCAGGCCGACCCTGTCGAACCAGGGTCTGACCAAAAAACGGCTTACTTGCCCAGCGTGGTCTGCTGGCCTGGCACCACCGGTGTAGACGAGCGATCGGCGGCAATCGCTGCATTGCGCTCGGCAGTGGTCGAGGCTTTTTCCGACTTCATGTCCGACTTCGCTGCTGCCTTTTCTTGCTTGTATTCGGACTTGGCGGCTTTTTTCTTGTCCTTGTATTCTTTTTTTGCCATGGCGTCGGATTCGCGCTTCTGAATGTACGGATCGGTCGACGTCGAGGCAGACGTTCCGGCTGTGCCAGTGGCACCGGTCATGCCGGTGGAACCCGCCGTACCGGCCGTGCCAGTCATGCCGGTGGTTGCAGTCGTGCCAGCGGCGGACGTGCCGGTGGCCGAGGTTCCGGACAGCGCGGCTGGCGCCTTGTCCGTGTCCATCAGCGATTTCGCGCCGGCGGAAGGCTGGGCGCTGCTTGGACCGGTGGCACCGGTGGCACCGGTCGTGGTGCTGTTCATCGATCCCGTGTTCGTGGTCGGCGTCTGCGCACCGGCAACGCCGGCAGCAGCAGCAAGTGCGGTGGCAATCAGAATTTTGGTCAGTTGGCTCATGTCGAGTTCCCTTGTTGAAGTAAATGGTTACCGCTTATCTACGGCAAATCACGCATTGATTGCGCTCATGCATTTCTGACAAGCTCGGTTTTCGGGAGTTCAACAGGGGTGCTGCAATATGACCCCTTTCACACAATTGCTTACAGCTGTCACCAGTTGGTAGTCTGAAAGGATGCGTCACGGCATGTTTCAGCAGGATTGTCCGACGAGAAATTCAGTGCAGCGTTGATTCGGGCGGGGTCGACACGGCGGCCGGCTTTTCTTGTTGCACCAATATCCATGGCCGAACCACGATTGCCCACAATGCGGCGTTGCGCTCCACCCACTGCGCGGCATGTGCATCGTTGGCCTTGGTGACATGTCCATGCGTCATCCACGATTGGACGGTGGTCATGTCGTCATTTGTGAAAGCAACGGCCACATCGATCAGGTCGAGCCTGTCGTCGACCAGCACCACCAGACCGGCAGCGAAGAATCGTTGCAGTTCTTCCCACGGCATGCGCGCCGTTTCCTGGTTCAATTTCAGGCGCAGCGCGTCGCGGGTGGATGACGAAGTCGACATGGTCATGAATGATCGAATAGTGGATTGGAAGAGTCAATAATGGGGCGGGCGTTCATGCGCCCCCGCGGATTCCAGGCCAGCGCTCGATGCGTCCTTCACATGCCGTGCCAGAGCCGCGCACATGGAGGCCAGCTCGTCGATTTTCTGCTGCTGCCGGTAGACCAGCTGGTTCAAGGTCTCGACCAGATCTTCCTGACGGGCGATCTTGATCTCGATATCGGTCATGCGTTCTTCATCGTTCATGGCAGTCTTTCTGGAAATGGGGTGGCACGACATGGTGCATCACGCCGGTTTCGGTTTTTGCAACAACGCCTTCAGATTGGCGAGCCGGGTTTGCGGCGTAATCGTCTCGGCTTCCGTCGGCACTGCATCGCCGACATCGAGCTGCATTTCGCCGATGAAGCGCGACTGTTCGCAGGCCACCGTCTCGCGTGCGCGCTGGCGCTTCTTGCACCAGGTGACGTGCAGGCTGCGCTGGGCGCGGGTAATGCCGACATACATCAGCCGCCGCTCTTCCTGGATCCGCGCCGCCACCACTTCCGACTGCGCATCCGGATCGCCCCGGTGCGGCAGGATGCCTTCCTCCACCCCGATCAGGAACACATGCGGATATTCCAGCCCCTTGGCTGCATGCAGGGTCGACAACCGCACTGCGTCCGGTTCTTCGTCACGGCCTTCGAGCATGGTCATCAGCGCCACCATCTGCGTCAGTTCCAGCAAGCTCTTTTCCGGATCGGTGCCGTCCTTGCCGCCATTGCCCTTCTCTTTCAGCCAGGTCGTGAACTCGAGCACGTTCTGCCATTTTGACTGCGCCTGCCGGTCATCGAAATTGTCGTACAAATAGGCTTCGTAATTTATTTCCTGCATCATGTCATCCAACACCTGCGCCGCATTGTTGCCACTGCCGGCTTTGCCAACCCGGCTGGCGCGGGCTTCGAGCTGATTGATGAAGTCGCAGAAATGCCGCAACGGCGTCAGCTGGCGCTCGGCCAGCACCGCATCGATGCTGCCCTTGAAGACCGCCTCGAACAGCGAGCACTGCCATTTCCCGGCAAAAGCCCCGAGCGCTTCAAGCGTACTCTGGCCGACACCGCGCTTGGGCGTGGTCACCGCGCGGATGAATGCCGGATCATCGTCGCCATTGGCCACCAGACGCAGATAGCTGACGATGTCCTTGATCTCGGCGCGGTCGAAAAAACTCTGGCCGCCCGACATCACGTAGGGAATGCGTTCACGGCGCAGCGACTTTTCCAACACGCGGGCCTGATGGTTGCCGCGATACAGCACTGCATAATCGGCAAACTTTGCGCGTCGCTCGAAGCGGTGCGCCGACAGCATGATGGCAACCTGGTCGGCCTCGTCTTCATCATCCTGCATCGCCAGCACCTTGACCGGGTCGCCCAGGCCGTGTTCTGACCAGAGCGCCTTGTCAAACAGTTTCGGATTGTTGCCAATGACGGCATTGGCTGCTTGCAGAATGCGGGTGGTGGAGCGGTAATTTTGCTCCAGCTTGATCACCTTCAGATCCGGGAAATCCGTCTGCAAAGTTTTCAGGTTCTCCACAGTGGCGCCGCGCCAGGCGTAGATCGCCTGATCGTCATCGCCCACGGCGGTAAACATCGGCTTCTTGCCAATGCCGGTCACCAGCAGCTTCACCAGTTCATATTGGCAGGTGTTGGTGTCCTGGTATTCGTCGACCAGCAGATAGCGCAGTCGCCGCTGCCATTTGTCGCGCACGGCGTCGCTGCCGCGAAACAGCTCCACCGGCAGCCGGATCAGATCGTCGAAGTCGACCGCCTGGTAAGCCGACAGCGTGGCCACGTAGTTGCGGTAGATGCGTGCGGCCTGCGCTTCGTCTTCGGTGGTGGCCGAGGCCAGTGCCGCCTCGGGCGCGACCAGTCCGTTCTTCCAGAGCGACATGGTGGTCTGGATGCGGCGAATCAGTTGCTTGTCGGTGGTGACAGCCAGATCCTGGACCAATGAAAAACAGTCGTCGCTGTCCATGATCGAGAAGCGGTCCTTCAGTCCGACGCCGCCGGCTTCCTGGCGCAGAATGGTCACACCCAGCGAGTGGAAGGTACTGACCGTGATCTGGTTCGCCTGCTTCGGTTGTTGCAACAGGCCCGAGATACGGTCGCGCATTTCTGCTGCGGCCTTGTTGGTGAAAGTCAGTGCGGCGATGTGCCTGGGTTCGTAACCGACGTCTTCGATCAGATGCGCGATCTTCTGCGTGATGACGCGCGTCTTGCCCGAGCCGGCGCCGGCCAGCACCAGGCAGGGGCCGTCAAGGTAGCGCACCGCTTCCCGCTGCGGCGCATTCAGACCGGTTTGCCGGGGTGTCGACATCAGGATTCGACGCTAGGGTCGGGAGAAGAGAAAAGCGCGCCATTGTAGCAGCGCGTGCCGCATCGGACGGCAAGGGACGATCAGCGCAAATGTCATTACACTGCGGGTTTGGCTACATCATTGCGCATGAAATTCGATCACCTGGTAGAAATCAACGACCCGCGCGATCCGCTGATCGACCCCCTCGGCCGGACCCAGCTCTGGCGCGGCCTGGTGTTGCGCGCCGAATCGCCCACCCTGTTCATGCCGCATCTGGATGCCTGCGAAATCATCAACCGCACTGAAGGCACGGTTGAACGCGCGTTGCGCTACGGCGAGATCGTCATCCACGATGTGGTCACGTACACGCCCGAGGAACGGGTGCAGTATGACGTACCGGCGCAGACCGATATCTCCGCTTCGCGCCTGTTGATGACCATCGAGGAGCCCGACGAGGGCCGGCTGTTCGTGCGCTTCAGTTATGACGACGGCTTGCTGGAGGCCAGCGGCAGCATGGATGCCTTTTATAACGACTTCCGCCGGTCGGCCTACCAGGAGGCCGACATCGATACGGTGCGCATCATCCGGCAACTGGTGGCGGAAGGCCGGTTCGACCTGCCGCTGGCCTGACGCCACCCGTCTTTGCTGCGCCGGATGGCCCGATGACCTGCTGCGCCAGCTTCAGCGGGACGCTGCTGCTCAGTGCGCAACCTTGTTCCAGCCATAGCGCACCGCATCCTGCACCTTGTCCCAGGTGCCGTGCGGATGCGTGCTTTCCCACTGCTGGCGGATGGCCGGCTCGCTGGTCGCCCAATCCTGACTCATGAAGCGCTGGTCTCCGCGCAAGCCTTCGCCATACTGATAGGCAGGGGCATACTCTTCATAGTTTCCAGCACTGCCGCCGAATGTGCTTTGCCAGTGCGTGCGATAGGCGGCGTCGCTGCCGGTGTTGCCCGCGGCGAGACCTGCAGGCATGCCGGCATTGCCATCGAACCCCGAGCCAGCCGACATACCCGTGCCATGCCCCTGCACGGTGCCGGCAGAAATGCCGGCGCCGGTCTCGACCGTGCCGAGCTGCTGCACCTCGACGTCGGTGCGCCGTACCGTGTCGCTGATGGTCGCCGCTTCCTGCGTGACTGTCTTGCCGATCACGACTTCCTCGACCACGCGAGCGGTCTTGGCAACCACTGCTTCCTCGCCGATTTCCCGCAGCTCGATGGTTTCGTCTTTCATTGCATCGATGTCGGCGGCGGTCGCCGGTTGATCGACGGCGCGCCGTTCGATCGTCACATGTTCATGGCGCAGGTTGACGGTTTCCTGCACTGGCGTTTCGATGATCCGTTGCACCACCCGCACGCCGCCACGCTGCACCGCGCGCTTGCCGACCTTCAGTTCTTCTTCGATGATGGGAATGGCTTCCTGGTCGGCGCCAGCCGGCGTGGTGGCGGCGTAGCGGCTCCGTTCACTGCGCAGTTCCTCGTCGCTCAGGGGCGCGGCGCTGGCGTCATGCTGTTGCCAGCCGGCCGCTTCCCAGTGCGCGGCGCGCTGATCGACGTCGATCGGCGCGAACTGCTCCATGATGGCGCTGGCCGCATCGCCCTGCTGCTCGCTGGCTGCGTCGGCAGTCAGGACGAAGCTGCCTCGACGCACTGCTTCGGCGTACCGGTCAGCGGGATGCTGGTCGGCATCGGCCGCATCGGCACCAAAAAGATTGTGAAAGAAATGGCGCAACGTGCCGGTCTCCGCCGGCTTATCGCCGCTACCACCGCTACCACCGCTACCACCGCTGCCGCCGAGGCCGGCCGATTGCAACGCCGCGGTGCGGGCTGCCGCCGTGTCCTCCGACGGTTGCAGACGGACCTCGCGCGAAGAAAATCCGGATGCCCGCAACTGCTTCAATGCCGATTGGGCGTGTGCGAAATTGTCGTACACGCCGATGATTGTATTTGCCATGATTCATTCCCCCGAGAGATTGCTTGCCGATGCATTGGGACCAGTGTCATGGCGTTCGAATCGGTCCGGGGCGGTTTGTTCCGGCGCTTTGTAATTTTCCTTACGTTCGCTCAGATGTCGACCGGATCGACTTCCAGCGACCAGCGCACCCGCGCCTTCATGGCGCGCAACGCTGCAATCCATTCCTTCAGATATGCCTGCAGCGCGGGGCGCGACGCCGATTCGATCAGCAGTTGCGCCCGGTCGACATCGGCAACCCGCGTCATGGTCATCGGGATCGGATCATTGATGATGATGCCTTCCTGCCGGATGCAGGCAGCGGCTTCCTGCAGAAATGCGAGGGCGGTCGCCAGTTCCTTGGCTTCGGCCCGTAACAAGGCCTGGTAGATGAACGGCGGCAGGCCGGCCTGCTGCCGCTCTTCCAGCAAGCCGTCGGCAAATTCGTCGTAGTCATGGGCGCTGACGGCGGCAAACAACGGATGCTGCGGATAGCGGGTCTGGATCAGTACCTCGCTGGCGTTGCCGTCAGTGGTGCGGGCGCGCCGTCCGGCCCGGCCGGCCACTTGCATCAATTGCGCGAACAAACGCTCGCTGGCCCGGTAGTCATGGGAAAACAAAGCGGTGTCGGGATTGAGCACGCCCACCAGGGTCAGGTTGCGAAAGTCATGGCCCTTGGCCACCATCTGGGTGCCGACCAGGATGTCGACCTCGCCCCGGTGTACCTGGTCGAAGGCACTCTGGGCGCTGCCCTTGCGCCGGGTCGAATCGGCATCGATGCGCAAGATGCGGGCTTCCGGAAACACTGCCTGCAGGCCCTCCTCGACCCGTTGCGTGCCGCGCCCGAGCGGCTGCACGTCGATGTTGCCGCAGGTCGGGCAGTGACGCGGAATGCGCTGCTCCAGGCCGCAGTGATGGCAGCGCAACTGGCGATCGAGCTTGTGCAGGACCATGAAGGCGGTACAGCGGCTGCAGTTGCTGATCCAGCCGCAGGCATCGCAGGCGATCACCGGCGCATACCCACGCCGGTTCAGGAACAACAGCGATTGTTCACCACACGCCAGGCGCAACCGGATCGCCGCCATCAGGGCCGCGCTCAGCCCCTCGCTGGCCTTGTCGCGCTCCAGATCGATCAGCCGCACCCGTGGCAGCACCGCATCCTGCGAGGCCCGCTCGCGCAGTTCCAGCCGCCGGTAACGCCCGGACTGCGCATGGTGCCAGCTCTCCAGCGACGGCGTGGCCGAGCCGAGCACGATCGGGATATCGCAGTGACGTGCCCGCCAGACCGCCAGGTCGCGCGCGGAATAGCGCAGGCCTTCCTGCTGCTTGTAGGAAGGATCGTGTTCCTCGTCGATGATGATCAGCTTCAACGTCGGCAGCGACGCCAGGATCGCCAGGCGCGTCCCGAGGACGATCCGGGCCCGGCCCAGATGGGCAGACAGCCAGTGCGTCATCCGCTCGCCCTCGGCCAGGCCGCTGTGCAGGGTCGCGACTCCCACGCCGGGAAAGCGGGCCCGGATGCTTGATTCCAGCTGCGGCGTGAGATTGATTTCCGGCACCAGGAACAGGATCTGCGCGTCCGGCGTCCTTGCCAGGATGGTGGCGGTGGCCTGCAAATAGACCTCGGTCTTGCCGCTGCCGGTCACGCCATACAGCAGGATCGGTGAAAACCCCTGCGTATGCGCGATGGCCTGCGCAGCGGCCTCCTGCGCGTCATTCAGGCGATGCCCGTCCGCCGGCAAGGTCGGCGTCGCAGGCGGTGCGGCAGTCGCTTTTTTCAAGGCACGGGCGAGCGCGGTTTCCTTTGCGCTGCGCAGGTTTTTCGGCAAGCCGGGTAGCATCACTTCGCCCAGCGGGCGTTGGTAGTAATCGGCTGCGAAGGCGCACAGGGCGCGCCAGTCTTCATTGAGTGCCGGCAATGTAGTGCGCACTGCCTGCGCCTGCTTGAGCTTGTCGGCAGGCACCTCGGTCTCGTCTGCGATTGCAACGATCACCGCAGCCACGATACGTGATCCGAACGGCACGATTGCCAGTTGCCCCATCTCCGGCGCCGGGGCGCCCTCGGGGACGGTCCAGCCATAATCAAAGATCCGGTCGAGCGGCGTGTCGAGCACGACACGCAGGATCAATTGTTTCACGCAGTTAATGTGGAACCTCAATGTGCGCTGTAAACCCGCGTTTCATAAGCGCTTTCCGATCTATCCACAAAACCTGTGGATAACTTTGTGGATAACCATCTCTTGACAAGCCCCGAGACCAGTAACGGCGCGGGTTTCAACAGATTGCCATTTTATGAAGCTGATTTCAAAGTCAATGAAATCAACGACTTGGGATTTCGGAAAAAACAGGTCAAAAATAATTCATGGCTTTTGCTTGTTGCTGTGCACAAGATCGTCATTGTGCATAACTCCCTGTTTGCCGTCGTGATCCGACGGTCGGAAAGCGCCTGAATCGGCAATTCCGACGGCACGAACACCGGCACTGTCAATGCCGGATTTTAGTTGGCATCCGGAAAATTTTTATACAGCACCTCATGTGAAACCTGAGCTTTTGCGCTAAACCCGCGTTTCATAAAGCCTTTTTGAGCTATCCACAAAACCTGTGGATAACTTTGTGGATAACACCCCCCTTGACAGCCTGCAGGCCACGTCCGGCGCGGGTTTCAACAGAATGCTCATCCAAAAAGCAAAAAATAAACGCTGAAAAATCAATGACTTGGAAATCAATCCGTAGATAAATTAAAAATTTTTACAGATGCATGACCAAGCTTGCGCTGCGAGATTTTTTTGTGCATAAGTGCCTGCGGACGCACCGTTTTCGCCCAGGCTTCCCGGTCCTCGTTTCACCCACGCGGTAGTCGACGGTGGAAAGTTCATCCATGCCGCATGGCGGCGCTTTGCGCGCGCACCGCGTCTACCAGGACCGCCACGGCCTCCGGCGGCGTGAACTGGGAAATACCATGGCCGAGGTTAAAGACATGGCCATGACCGGTTGCCGGAGGGCCAAACGCCGCCAGCACCTTGCCCACTTCCGCCCGAATCTGCGCTTCGTCAGCGAAGAGAACAACGGGGTCGAGATTGCCTTGCAAGGCGACCTTGTCGCCGACCAGCCGCCGGGCGCGGGCCAGGTCGACGGTCCAGTCGACACCGACCGCATCGGCGCCGATGCCGGCAATCTGCTCGATCCACTGGCCACCGCCCTTGGTGAAGACGATGCAGGGAATGCGGACGCCATTCTTTTCACGCTGGAGCTGTGAGACAACTGCCTGCATGTACGCCAGCGAAAATTCCTGATATGCGCCGTCGGCCAGGGCACCGCCCCAGGAGTCGAACAGCATGACGGCCTGTGCACCGGCGTCGATCTGGGCATTCAAATAGTCGGCCACCGCTGCGGCATTGATGCGCAGGATATGGTGCATCAAGTCGGGTCGTCGGTAGAGCATGGTCTTGACAGTGCGGTAGTCGCTCGAACCGGCGCCTTCGACCATGTAGCAGGCCAGCGTCCACGGGCTTCCGGAAAAGCCGATCAGCGGCACCCGGCCGCCGAGCGCGCCGCGAATCTGCGTGACGGCATCGAACACATATTGCAGGCTGCCCGGCTCGGGCGCGCGCAGGGCCAGCACCGCGGCTTCGTCGCGCAGCGGCCGCTCGAAGCGGGGTCCTTCGCCATCGGCGAAATACAGGCCCAGACCCATCGCGTCGGGCACCGTCAGGATGTCGGAAAACAGGATCGCGGCGTCGAGCGGAAATCGCGCGAGCGGCTGTAGCGTGACTTCGGTGGCGTAGTCAGGATTTTTTGCCAGACCAAGAAAGGATCCGGCGCGCTTGCGGGTGGCGCAGTATTCCGGCAGGTAGCGGCCGGCCTGGCGCATCAGCCAGAGCGGCGTGTAGTCTGTCGGCTGGCGCAGCAGGGCGCGCAGGAAAGTATCGTTCTGGAGTGGCGCGAACTGGTCTGACATCGAAGGCAATCGCAGGATTTCGGGGACGCCCATTATCGCTGATGTAGCGCGCCCGCGGACCGCTCCCGCGCCACGCTTGAATCAGACGATCTTCAGCATTGCATATTCAGGATGGATGTCAGGCACTTGCAGCTGCATGCCCTGCAGCGTTTCGGCCACGATGCCGGCGATGGCGAGGTTGCGATGGGTCTTGGAATCTGCCGGGATGACATACCAGGGTGCATGATCGGCATCGGTCTCGCTGATCGCCTGTGCGTAGGTTGTCTGGTAAGCGTCCCAGGATTTTCGTTCCTCCAGGTCGGCGGGATCGAATTTCCAGCGTTTGGCCGCGTCCGCAATGCGTTGTTCGAAACGCGCCTTCTGCTCGTCGGCCGAAATATGCAGGAAAAATTTCAGGATCACGGTGCCGGTCTCGGCCAGCAGGCGCTCGAAGTCGCGGATGTGCGCGTAGCGCCGGTGGCATTCTTCTTCATCGATCCAGCCATGCACTTTCGTGATCAGGACATCTTCGTAGTGGCTGCGGTTGAACAGGACGATCTCCCCTCTGGCTGGCACCTGGGCATGGACGCGCCACAGGAAATCATGTTCTTTTTCCGGCGTGGTCGGCGCCTTGAAGCAGACACTGCGAATGCCCAGCGGATCGATGGCGCCGAAGACACCCTTGACACTGCCATCCTTGCCTGAGGTGTCCATCCCTTGCAGGACGACCAGCAGCTTGCGCTCGCGTGCCGCATAGAAGGTGTTCTGCAGGCCGGCGATCTGCTGCATCAAATCCTGGGTGCGGGCGACGTCGGCGGCCTTGCTGCCATTCGACAATGGTTTGGCGCCGGCATCGGCATCGATTACCTTGAAATTTTTGCCAGGGCGAAAATCGTTACGCAGCGACATGGATGCTCCGGAAGAGTGCTTTGGAAAACTGCTTCGAACAGGCGTTGCAAACGGGTGCCTCGGACCGGTGCCGTGGCGTGATGCTTTAAGCCGCTGCTTCAGACTTGAGCTGCAATGGCATGCAATGTAACTCAGCCAGCCAATGTCTTCATGTGCTCGATCTTGATGCAATGGTCCATCACCACGATCAGTCCGGCCTGCTCTGCCTTCTCGGCTGCGGCCTGATTGACCACACCCAGCTGCATCCACAGGCAATTTGCGGCGATGGCGATTGCTTCATCGGCAATCGGTGCGATGTCCTCGGATTTCCGAAAACAATCGACGATCTCGATATCAACATTGTCCTTTGCCAGGGCGGCAGCGGCATCTGTCAGCGTCGCGTGGCAGGTCTCTCCCATCAGGGTCTGGCCAGCCAGAGTCGGATTGATCGGGATGATGCGATAGCCGTGCGACTGCATGTAGGCCGCCACCTCATTGCTGGCGCGTTCAGGACGCGGTGACAGGCCGACCACGGCGATGGTGCGGCAGCGTGCCAGAACTTCGTGTCGGAGATGCATGAAATTTCCTCGTGAATGAGCGGTACGGCCACCCATGAAAAAAGGCAGCCGAAGCTGCCTTGCATTGTACTGCCGCCAGTCTTGACGCTGGAAAGCGCCAGGCCGCTTAGCGTTTCAGCCGCAAGCGGGCAATGGCGGCCAACTGGGCGATCGCCACCGACAATTCCGCTTGCGCCGCGGCATAGTCGATCTTCGATTCCTTGTTGACCAGCGCTTCCTCGGCCAGCTTCTTGGCTTCGACGGCTTTCGCCTCGTCCAGATCAACGCCGCGAATGGCGGTGTCGGCCAGGACCGTGACGCTGTCCGGCTGTACTTCCAGCAGGCCGCCGGCGACGAACACGAATTCTTCCTCCGCCTGGCCCACGACCTTGATGCGCACGGCGCCGGGACGAATCCGGGTCATCAGAGGAATATGCTTCGGATAGATGCCGAGCTCGCCCGCTTCACCCGGCAACACGACGAATTCCGCCTCGCCGGAGAAAATCTGCTGTTCTGCCGAAACCACGTCGACGTGAATAGTATGTGCCATGTCGTTTCCTGTCCTGCTACCCGGACCCGCCTGCCGCACTTGCGTGCGAAAGACAAGCTCGGGCCAGCGGGGATTTAGTTGAGCTTCTTGGCTTTTTCGATGGCTTCTTCGATCGTGCCGACCATGTAGAACGCTTGTTCCGGCAGGTGATCGAGTTCGCCCGAGGCGATCATCTTGAAGCCCTTGATCGTGTCTTTCAGCGAGACGTATTTACCAGGAGAGCCGGTGAACACTTCTGCCACGTGGAACGGCTGCGACAGGAAACGCTGCATCTTGCGCGCACGTGCCACCAGCATCTTGTCTTCCGGCGCCAGTTCGTCCATGCCGAGAATGGCGATGATGTCACGCAGTTCCTTGTAGCGCTGCAGCGTACCCTGGACCGCCCGGGCGGTGTCGTAGTGATCCTGGCCGACGACCAGCGGATCGAGCTGGCGCGAGGTCGAATCCAGCGGGTCAACCGCCGGATAGATACCGAGCGAAGCGATGTCGCGCGACAGCACGACGGTCGAATCCAGGTGGGCAAATGTGGTGGCAGGCGACGGGTCGGTCAAGTCATCGGCTGGCACATAGACGGCCTGGATCGAGGTGATCGAACCGGTCTTGGTGGAGGTGATGCGCTCTTGCAGACGACCCATCTCTTCGGCCAGCGTCGGCTGATAACCCACGGCCGACGGCATCCGGCCCAGCAGCGCCGAGACTTCGGTACCAGCGAGCGTGAAGCGATAAATGTTATCGACGAAGAACAGCACGTCCTTGCCTTCGTCACGGAACGATTCCGCAATCGTCAGGCCCGTCAATGCCACGCGCAGGCGATTGCCTGGCGGTTCGTTCATCTGGCCATAAACCATGGCCACTTTCGAGTTGAGCGGGTTTTCCAGGTCGACGACCTTGGCGTCCGCCATCTCGTGATAAAAGTCATTGCCTTCGCGGGTACGCTCACCGACGCCGGCAAACACCGACAAGCCGCTGTGGGCCTTGGCGATGTTGTTGATCAGCTCCATCATGTTCACGGTCTTGCCGACACCGGCGCCGCCGAACAGGCCGACCTTGCCGCCTTTTGCGAACGGGCAGACCAGGTCAATCACCTTGATGCCGGTTTCCAGAAGATCCTGCGATGGCGACAGTTCGTCATAGACCGGCGCCTTGCGATGGATGGAGGCCATCCGGTCATGGCTGACCGGACCGCATTCGTCGATCGGATTGCCCAGCACGTCCATGATGCGGCCCAGGGTTGCTGGTCCGACCGGCACCATGATCGGGTGGCCGGTGTTCTGGATCGTCATGCCGCGGCGCAGGCCGTCGGAAGTACCCAGTGCAATCGTGCGCACGATTCCATCGCCCAACTGCTGCTGCACTTCCAGGGTCAGTTCCGAGCCCGCCATCTTCAAGGCGTCATACACCTTGGGCATCGCATTGCGGGGAAACTCGACGTCCACCACAGCACCGATACACTGAACGATTTTGCCGTCAGCCATGTTCGTT
>JAYTLK010000075.1:0-35728 GCA_043729515.1 Herminiimonas sp. | reverse complement strand
GCTGCGCCGGTGCTGGTCATGGCGTCGGCTGCACCTGCTCCTGTACGTGCATCCGCATACGCCCCTGCACCCGCGGTGCTGCCGCTGCTCGCGTCGGTGCCAGTCCCAGTTCCCGTCCCAGTTCCCGTCCTGGCTCCCGTCCTGGCTCCCGTCCTGGTTCCAGCTCTAGTCCCCGCTCTAGTCCCCGCCCTAGTCCCAGCGATGGCGGCGATGGCGATTGCTGCACCAGCGGCGGCAACGGCACCTGTCATCTCGCCGGAAGCGATGTCAACGGCCCGTTTTGCACTGGCAGCGCGAGCAGGCATGACAGCGGTCGCGCACGAGGCCTTGAGCTCGGCAGCACTGGTGGCGCTCGCGGCAGCAGTGCTGGCAGAGGCGGATCTTACAACCGGTCTGCCGCTGACTACGCCAGCGCTGGCTCATGCGACGACTCTCGCGCCGCAGTTTGTCACCCCACCCGCGCTATCTGAAGTCAGCATGGCGGACGCCACCAGCACGACTGCGCGCGTGATCGAAAGCGCCGGGCAACAGGATGTGGCAGACGACGCGCTGGCGTTACGCATGTCATTCAATATTTCGGCCCGACCAGTGCCGGCAATGAACCTGCCGTCGCCAATCCAGCCAAGTCTCGATCCTGTGAATGGCCGTGTCCAGGTCGCGCCGTCGATGGTGGCGCTGGTGCCCAAGGCTTTGCGCAAATGATCGCCGTTCAGGCATAGGGCTGGTAGTGGCTTTTCAACGTATTGCAGGATTTAGCCATTTTACTTTGAAAACCGTTGATTACATTGCATTTTCAATGTAAATTCCAGAAATGGATGATCGCATTGAAACCGTTGAACTGCCAGCAGAGGCATTGCGCCAGTACATCAACGCGCGTCAGGCGTTTTTGGCGCTGCGAGAGGCGCAAACTGCGGCGCAGGCATATCGCGGCGGGATGATCTGGCGGGAGCAAGGCGGGCGGACTTATCTGGTGCGCACGGCACCAACCGGATCCCAGAAAGGCATGGGCGCGCGAACGCCGGAAACCGAGGCGATCCATGCCAGTTTCGTTACCAGAAAAGCAGCGCTCGAATCCCGGCGCACCCATCTCGCAAAGTCACTCGACACGCATCAGCGGTTGAACAAGGCGCTCTTTGTCGGGCGCGTCGACGATATCGTCGTCGCAACACTGAACGCCTTGCATCAATCCGGCCTCGAACACAATTTTACCGTTGTTGGCACCAACGCCCTCTATGCGTACGAGGCCAAGGCCGGCGTGCGCGTGGAAGAGCGACATCTGGCAACCAATGACCTCGATCTGCTTTGGGACAACCGGCGCAAATTGCGCTTGGCGGTGCAACAGGAATTGTCGGAGCACGGATTGTTGGGGATCCTCAAGCGGATCGACAAGAGTTTCGAATTGCGGGCCGATCAACCGTACACAGCGATCAACAAGGATGGTTTCGAAGTCGATGTCCTGCGCCGACTTGGCCCGGGAAGCGATCGCGAACCGGCGCGCCTGTCTGGTCTGGAAGACGATTTCTGGGCGGTGAAGGCGCGTAACGCCGACTGGCTGCTCAGTGCCCCCAAGTTCCGCCAGATGGTGGTCAGCAGCACCGGCCGGATGGCCGAGATGGTTACGGTCGATCCCCGGGCGTTCGTGTTGTTCAAGCTCTGGATGGCACAGGATCGGCTGCGCGATCCCTTGAAGCGCACACGCGACGCCAACCAGGCAAAGGTCGTGTTGAAACTGATCGAGGAACGCATGCCTGATCTGAGCTTCGCCGATATCCGGATTTTTCCCAATGAGGTTGCAGGGCTTTTGCCTGCCGCCACCACTTAGTCCGCAGTGCTTCCTCTTCGGGACATAAACACCCTTCGATCGCCTGCTCGCTGCGCAAGCGACGGTCGAAGGGATCGTATTGCTCGGCGCCGATGCGATGGTCGCGCAGTATCCGGGACCAGTGCAGCGGGTGTGAAACCGCATCAGCATCGTTGGCATTCACGTCATCGTTGCCGTGTACACCATTGGCGCAATGACCCGAGCGCTGCACCAGGATTGATCAGGCCACACCATGATGGAAACCACGTTAGCCACACCGCAGGAAATTCAGAAACGGGTCTGGATGGAACTGGGTCGCGCCACCCAGGACCGGCACCATGCCTGGCGAACACCAGTGCTTGCTACGATTCGGGCAGATGCAATGCCCGACGCGCGCACCATCGTTTTGCGTGAAGTGGATGCGAGTGCGTTCAATTTGCGCTTTTACACGGACAGTCGAAGTCAGAAAGTTGCAGATCTGGCAGCGCAGCCCCGCGCCATGCTCGTTTTCTGGAGCAAGCGTCTGAGTTGGCAACTCCGCTTGCAAGTCTCTTTTACGATCCACACTGAAGGTCAGGTCGTTGATTCCGTCTGGGATCGGGTCAATCAATCCGCGAGCGCCGCAGATTACTTGTCAGCGCGTGCGCCCGGAACACCTCTTTCCACGCCAACACCGGAACGGTTACAAGACAGGCACCATCTGGCGATCTTGAGCGCAGTGGTTCAGGAAGCCGATTGGCTGGAGCTTGCCAGGGGCGGCCATCGCCGGGCTAGATTCAGCAGCGAGACCTGGGAATGGCTCGTGCCTTAGGTTCGCAGTTGCGACATCACTGATTCGGCAGTGCATCCAGCAATGTTTCGATCGCCTCGGCGACCGCATCCGGTGCGTCACGCTGGATGTCATGTCCAGCGCCGGGCACCGTGCGCTGCTGGCCAAGCTGTGACAGCTTCGCCAGATCCTGTTGCAGATGCAGCCATTCCGGCCCGGCGTCGATGATCGTCTTGCCAGAGGTGAGCACGATCAACGGCAACGCGTTGTAGCTGCGGCGTGCGGCCTGCGCTTGGGCGAAGCTGCTGCCGTTCAGATAGTTCGATGCTTCCGACAACTGGGCCTGCTGGTAACTGCGCGTTCGTGCAATGGCAACTCGCGTGGCGTTTTGCGCGGCAGTCAAACGCGGATCATCCGGCTCGATGCAGGCTGCCCGAAATTGCGTCGATTGCATGCCAACCGTGGGCCAGCGTACGCAGTCTGCGGCATGTCGCACCTGCGCTTTCCAGTGACGGGTTTGCGCACCGTTGGTCGCCGCATCGACGCGGGCAATCGTCTGCGGATGCGACGCATCGACCAGCACCATGCCCGCCACTTCAGGCAAATGGCGATCGGCAAAAAGCTGCAGGTTCAATCCACCCAGTGAATGGCCGACCAGCAGATAAGGCGGCGCGATGCCGCCCGCCCGCAGCAACCGGTGCAGATCGTCGACCATGTTGGCGCTGTTCGAAGGCCGCGGGCTGGGGTCGCTGAAGCCGAGTCCGGCGCGGTCGTAGCCGCAGGCACGGGTGCGCTTGCCGATGCGCGGCTGTACCAGCGCCCACGATACGCTCCAGTCGCCCATGCCGCTGTCGAAGACGACGGTCGGGGAACCGTGGCCGATGCAAACCAGATTCAAACTGCGGCCACCGATGTCGATGCGCTGCTGCGGGGTTGCATAGACGGTATCATCGGCAGTGCGCCGCGTGCCTGCCATCGCGCCCGTTGGCATGCCTGCGAGCGTGCCCGTATCAGTGGCCATGCAAACACTGCCGTTTTGCAGGCAGAGCAGGCCGATGCAGATTATCCGATTCAACATGCAATCCTACCGATGTCCGAGCGACCGCCTGAGTTCTTGTCCGATGGATGCCCGGCGATGCGCGACCCGGGGACCGATGCGCGCCCGGCAGTGCAACATCTTGCAGCACTGACCGCGCTGCGGTTCCCGGCCGCGCTGGCCATCCTGATCCATCATTGTAATGGCGTCTTCTGGCCAGCTGCCGAGCTGGGCCCGCTCGATGCTGGCGTGTCATTTTTTTTCGTGTTGTCGGGTTATATTTTGACGCATGTGTATGGCGGGCGCGTGATTGGCCCGAATGCCTTGCGCAGGTTCCATGTGGCGCGCATTGCCCGGATCTGGCCTTTGCATCTGGTCTGCCTTGCCGCGACCTTGCTGCTCGTTGCCGTGCCTGAACCGTTTCGTGTCGGCGCGCTCGTCGGCAATGCGTTGATGCTGCACGCCTGGGTGCCGTTCGACCGCTATTTTTTTTCTTATAACTATGTCTCCTGGAGCATTTCGACCGAGCTGTTTTTTTATCTGACGTTCCCGTTTCTGGTACGGCGGTCGCGGGTCGGGTTGCTGGTGTGGCTGGGCATTGCGCTTGCTGGTGTGGCAGCGCTGGTGCTGATGTCGTATGAGGATGGCTTGCCGGTCTGGAATACGGCGTATGACCGATTGTCGTCGACCGGGCTGCTGTATACAAATCCATTGGCGCGGATGGCGGAATTCATGATGGGAATCGTGGCGGCCCGGTTCGTGGCTGCGCGCCGGCGAGAGTCTGCATCGCGGGAACCAAGCGATGCCGACGGAGCGAACGCATCGGTAGCGGCGAGGGTCTCCTGGCGCTGGACGATGCTGGAAGGGGCGGCCGTGATGCTGTTTCTGGCAGGCTTTGATGGCTTTCGGACGGGCGCCGCATTTTTTGCACGGGAGGTGGTGGCGCTGGTCGGGACGATCGGCTTGCCGGCGGTGGCTGGTGTGCCGCCGGGGCCGGCGATTGCTGCGATCGGCACCGAATGGTTGCGCCACGTTGGCCTGGCGCCGTTCGCAGTGGTGGCGATCATGGTGTTTGCGCAGCAGCGCGGGTGGCTTTCGTGGTTGCTGGCGCGGCCGATGTGCGTCTTCCTGGGGGAGGCCAGCTTCGCGTTGTATCTCGTGCACCAGATCGGCTTGCGGCTGATGCAGCAGCATGGGCTTGCGCCGCCGCCGGGCGTGCAGTTCCAGGTGATGGCGTTCGTGTCCTACTTGAGCGCGGTGCTGTTGGCGGCAGCCCTGTTGCACATGGCCGTGGAGCGGCCGGCACGGCGAGCGATCGTGCGATGGTGCGGTGGTACGGCATTGCTCAGGAAGGCTGGAGAGTAAGGTGGGTTGAATGATGTGCAAGCATTACTGAAGACGACATTTGCGCAATATTCTGCACATTAATCATAAAAAAACTTTGATTGTGCTGTATTCTGCACTCAGGTTTATCCAAAAATTGATCAGCGAGGCGATCAGCCGACGGCATGCCCTTGGCATGACCCAGGAGCAGCTTGCGCGCCGCAGCGGGGTAAGCCGCCGGACGATCATTGCCATGGAAGCCGGAGAGACCGACATCGGAATCTCGCGGCTTGTGCGCGTGCTCGACGCCATGGATCTCGCCCTGGCCATCATTCCGCGAGCGGGACGGCCGACGGAATCGCAGCTGCGCGACGTTTTCAAGGAAGACGATGAGTAAGCTGAAGCTTCTGCACGTGCACACCACCCAGGGCCTGGCCGGCGAGCTGGCGCGTGAGTCACAGTACGTCTTCAACTACCGCACCAGCGCCGCCGACCGGGAAATCGGGCTGACGATGCCGCTGACGGCGCAAAGCCATGCTGCCAACATCCTGCCGGGGGCGATCCGCCAGAATCTGCCCGAAGGCTTTTTGCTTGGCTGGATCCAGGAAAACTTAGGTAAGACAATGCCGATGGACGATTTCAACCTTGTCGCAATGACCGGCAGGCAGACCATCGGCCGGGTGCGCTGCAACGTGAATAGGATCGAAGAAGCAGGGGAAACCACCGGCGAAGATTTGGCAGAACTCTTGGCGTGGAAGGGAACGGAGTCCCTTTTCGTGCAGCTCTCGCTGAAGTATGCGGCGGTTTCGGGGATCTCGGGCGTGCAGCCCAAGGTACTGCTGCCCACTACCAGGGCCGATCATGCCGAGGTCGTCGAAAAATCGTCTCTGAAGGCGCGTGGCCTGCTTTAGACGCATCCGCACAGCAACGACACGCGGCTCTAGCCTCTTTTCGACATCGTCAACACCACGGCCTATTTGCCAAAGGACGCAATGGCCCTGGCCATGAACAAAACAAAGGCCTGGCCTGACCGCGCCACGCTGGTTGAATTCGGCGCGAAGACATGCGGCGTTGGAAACCCTGCCGAAATCATCGATCAGATCATCGACGCTGCACTGGGCTACCAGCCTGTGATCGAGCCGGGTCCAATCTGGAACAAGGTCCGGGTGGAGATTGAACGGGGCTGCAGCAGCCTGCGCGACAGTCAGGTACTGCTTGCCGGTGCCCAACCGAGTGGGCCGACGCGGCGCAGGCGAATCCGAGCCTATTGAAGCAGCGGCTGTTGAACGCGTTTGATGGCCGAAAGCAACGGCGCGATCTGCGGATGCCGAAGCAGATACATCGTATTGCCCATCGTTGATGCGAACGCGGCAGGAATGGATTCGACGAGGACCAGCGTGTCGCCAAGCGCACGCGTCAGCGCCTCTGGCGACAGTGCATAGGCACGTTCGTCGCGCCGACCGGCATGGGCAACATGAAACCTGCGTTCGTAGGCAAAGTCGTCCAGCGAATCGCCAAGCATGACAGCGGCCCATAAATCGTACACATCGACCTCACAGGCATAGTTCATCATGTCGGTGGTGAATCCACCCGGGGGACGGATGTTCATTTCAAGCGCTACATGCGCGCCATCGGAGCAGGCAAAGAACTCGAGATGAAAAAAGCGCCGGCGAAGAGCAAAGGCGGCAAGTGCCCGCCGGCCGACCTCTTCGAGCGGTGGCGGGATAGTGCGAAGCGAATAATAAAATCCATCGCGCGCGCCGGTTCGCACCTCCATGATTCCGCTATCGTAGACATGCGAGGTGCAGAAGACCACCTGTCCGGTCGCATCCACCAGGCCATCGAAGGTGACGATGATGCCTTCGATGAACGGTTGAACGAGATAACCGTCAAGGGGCTGCGAGAGCGCAGCGTCGAGCTCGACATCGGTCGATACCCGAAAGGTCGACATGGCGCCGGAACCGCTGTCGGGCTTGAAGACCAATGGCAAGCCATGCGTCGCGGCAAAGTCCCTTACAGCATCCACCGATGTGCAGCCGATGCCGGGCGGGAAGGACACACCCGCCTCCTGGAACACCTCAGCCATGGCCGACTTGCTGCGAAGGCGTTTCACGTCCCGCGCCGAGAGACCACCGATGCCGAGATCGTCGCGCAGCCGCCCTTCGACCTCGAGCCAGTGTTCCCCATTTGATTCAATGAAGTCGATTCGACCGTGTTCGACGACCATGGACCTGACGATGTCGAGCAAGCGTTCGTAATCATCCATTCGGGGCGCGAATACATACTGGTCGAGCGCCTGCCGTGCTTCTTGGGGCAGCGCGTGCACGGGCACGTCACCTACTGCAAGAACGTGCGCGCCGCGGGCATGGGCTGCCATGCAGAACAGGTGGGACCGCGGCGGGAAGGCCGGTGACAGGTAGAGAATCCTCACCGGCCATCACCTTTGCGCATTAGCCAGCCGATACCGTTCCAGATGCGAAATGGGGATGCATCCGCACGCACGACCTGCAATCTGGCGCGATGAGCGGACGCGAGCACTTCGCCATTTGCGTCCGCCCGGGATTTTTCGTAGGCATAGTTGAAGAGGACGAAGTCGCCCCCTGGGCGGAGCACCCGCTGGATTTCTGCAAAATGATGCGCGACCAGCCCTTGCCCGGAGAGCACGAGATAGGGGAACGCGTCGACGCTGTAGACGAGGTCCATCGAGTCGGAAGCGAACTCCGAGAGGCTCTGGCCAGTCGTCAGGTGCACGCTCGCATTCGACCATTCTGCAAGCCGACGTGTGGCCGCCGCAATCATTCCCGGCGAGACATCCGTTCCTGTCACGTAGCGTACGCGGGAGGCCAACGGCACCATCAAACGACCAATGCCGCAGCCGATCTCCAGCGCATCGCGATGCGATCCAAGTACGCCCCAGTCTTCCAGGACACCGATCACCTCGTCTGTCGCATCGGCAAGCAGCGCCGGATTTCCAAGCGAATAGAGGGCGACGCTCGCTTCCTCGCTTTGTGCCACGGATGCATCGAAGAGCTTGCGACATCGCGCGATTCCATCCTCTGCGTCTTCGGCATGTTGCGGACAATCCAGGCGTTGCTGGATCATCCTGACGATGGTGCGGCATCCTGCCTCGTTGTCGTCCAGGTGCCGCGCGAGCTCGCAAAGCTTCGCCGGGTCTCCGTCCAGCGCAGGCAGTGCACGGACCAGTGCCGTCGTGTCCTCCGTATGCTGGATCAGTTCCATCACCACCATCGATGCAGATGCCTCGGCCCGCAGGTACCGGTCGACGATCTGCTGAATGTTGGACGGCTGATGGTTCATCGATGCCCGGTCAGCAGACGCGGCATCGTTGGCCGGCGATCTTCATCGCGGTGCGCGCGTGCTCGAGTGTCAGATCGATGTCGGCTGCCTGGTGGGCATAGCTGATGAACCACATGTGACGGGGGTGAAGGAGCACCCCACGCTCGAGCATCGCCTCGTAAAACGCAGTACGCAGCGCATCGTTCGTCTCTGGATGCGGGTGGTCAAACCGCAGGAAGGGCATGGGCGGAAAGGGTTCGCCGTAGCTGACTGCAGGCACCTCCAGGCCACGGGCAATGGCGTTCAAGCCGTCGATCAGCCGTTGCCCGAGTGCCCAGACGTGGTCGGCCACGCCACGTTCTTCGACGATGCGCAAGGTCGTGAGCGCAGCGGCCATGGCGGCCGTGTCTCCGTGGAACGTGCCTGAAAGGTGCATGCCGGCAGCGCAGTTCATGACATCGCGCCGCCCCACCACTGCGGCAATCGGCCAGCCGTTGCTGAGCCCCTTGCTCACCGTGGTCAGGTCGGGCGTCAGTTCGAAGCGGGCCTGGACCGAGCCGGGTGCGGTACGAAACGCCGTCTTGACCTCGTCGAGGACAAACAGCGCTCCGTGGCGATGTGCCGTGTCCTCGATGGCCTGAAAGACTGCCTGGGTTGGCGGCAACACCATCTCGGGCGCCAGGATGACGGCTGCGATCTCGCCAGGACAGGTGCTGAAAAGCGCCTCGAGAGAGGCTGGAGAATTGGCATCGAATTCGAGAACCTGCGCATCGAGGCCGGAAGGCACCGAACGCTCGAGCGGCAGGCACCAGTCGTGCCAGCCATGATATCCCGCCCTGGCAATACGGCGGCGACCAGTGGCATGCCGCGCGATGCGCAATGCCGCAGTGGTGGCCTCGCTTCCCGTTTTCAACACAACTGCCATGTCGGCGGCGGCAAATCTGTCGACCAAGGCCTCGGCGAAGAGCACATGCTGAGGCCGGTTCATCGACAGCAGTGCGCCTTGATCGAGTTCCTCGCGTGCGGCTGCGTCGACTTCCGGATCTGCATATCCGAGCAGAAATGCTCCGAAGGCCATCAGGAAGTCGATGTACTCATGCCCATCGACGTCCGTGATCCGGCATCCACGGCCGTGCTGGATGTACATCGGGGAGCGTTCGGGTATCGTCAGCACCCGCCCGGAGAGGTGGTGGGCGCCTGGAATGACGCGCCCGGCACGGTGAAGCCACTTTTGCGACAGCGCATATCGTTCGTTGTTCATGTGATCGCCCTGCCATTGCCTGAGCGTTGATGCGAGACAATCTCGTCGGATGTCATCGCCGTGAGTTCAACCGTGATACTGGTATCGCGCTTGCTGAAACTACAGCGTACCTGCAATCGAACGGAGAGGCGAATTTATGCGGCTGCCAATGTGCCTGGAGCCACATATGAATTTGGTCGCGGCGATCGATTTCAAGACCAGCCCGGCATCGGGAGGTGTAATGGCGGCTGCTGTCGAAGCACGGCTGCGCATGGCAGGAGTTGGCATGCGCAGAACGCTGATTACTGATCGTGCTTGCGCAGCAGGCGCTACGTGCGGTGGACGTTCTGCGTGCCTCCACGTGACCCGGTCACGCGAAAGCAAGATGCCTGCTTCAACGTGGCGTCGTCCCCCGTACCACCTGCCCGCCCTTCATCACGAACTGCACGTGGGTCAGGACGGTGATGTCGGCAATCACATCCTTGTCGACTGCGATCAGGTCAGCGAACTTGCCGGCGCGAATGCTGCCGACCCGGTCCTTCCAGCCCATCAGGTCGGCGCCGTTGATGGTGGCGGACTGGATTGCCTGCATCGGCGTCATGCCGTAGCGGACCATGTAATAAAACTGCTTGGCATTGTCGCCATGCGGGAAGACGCCGGCATCGGTACCGAAGGCCATGCGGTCGCCGCCCTGAAGGGCGATACGGAAATTGTCGCGCTGGAGCTGGCCGATCTTGCGTTCCTTTTCCAGGGACTCGGGCAGAAAACCGGCTTTCTCGCCTTCAGCCAGGATGTAGTCGTCGTCGTAAATGTCCATGACCAGGTAGGTACCTTTCTGTTTGGCCAGGCGGATCCCCTCGGCGTCGATCAGGCTGGCATGTTCGACCGAATCGACACCGGCCAGGATCGCGTCGCGGATGCCGGACGTGCCATGGGCGTGGGCGGCGACCTTGCGGCCGAGCTTGTGGGCTTCATCGACGATGGCCTGCATTTCCTCCAGCGTGTATTGCTGGGCGCCGGCTTCGTCCCCTTTTGAGAGCACGCCGCCGGTGGCGCAGATCTTGATCAGGTCGGCGCCGAATTTCGCCATCTCACGCACCTTGCCGCGCGCGGCCCACGGGCCGTCGGCGACACCGGTGCCGACGTCGTTGTATTCAGGTGGCAGCAGGTTGTTGTCGCAATGGCCGCCCTTGATGCCGAGCGCATAGGCCGAGACCTGCATGCGCGGGCCGGGCAGGTCGCCATCGTTGATGCCGTCGCGCAGCGCCACGTCTCCGTAGCCGCTGGCGCCGACGTTGCGCACTGTGGTAAAACCGGCATTGAGCGTGTCGCGCGCGGCGCGCACGCCGTAGATTGCCTGGCGCACGTTGGAGGTGCCCAGCCCCTGGTAGCCATGCTCGCGCGGGTTCGAGGTCAGGTGGGTATGGACATCGATCAAGCCTGGCAAGACGGTCGAGGCAGACAGATCGATGATGCGGACACCCTCTGGAATCGGCGTTGAGGCTGCCGGTCCGACAGCAATGATGCGCTCGGCTTCGATCAGGATCACTTGATCGGTCAGGATGCGACCAGCTTCGACGTCAATTAGGCGACCTGCGCGCACGGCAATGCGGGATTTTCCCGGGGCGGTCATTGCGGTCGTCGCGGTATTGACGGCATTTGCGGTGTTGTCGGCAGCGCTTGCCTGCGGGGCGGCGAGTGCGCTCAGCAAGGCCAGCGTCAGGGCACAGTGCAGTGGTCGGGAAGAGTGGTTGATTACGAAAAACGGTGGCATAAATTTTCCTGTGAAGCGTTTCGGTAAAGCGTTCCCATGTAGCGCTTACTTGAACCGCTCTCGTGAAGCGATCTTGTAAAGCGTTCAAGCAAAACATTTTTGTACAAGCATCCTGTCAAAGAATGCGCCGACCGGATCAGCCTGCATCGCCGCATGCCTCTGTGCGGCATCCTGCGGGCATAAAAAAAGCGCGATCCGCGCGTTGGCATGGTCTCACATGAAACTGTTTTCTTGGAAAGCTTTTTCGCTACTTTCCCACCACAGACTGCGGACCGATCTGGCCGATTGCAGGTATTGGGGGGAGCGAGTGTGGCGGATGATGCCGCCCGGGAAAGCTACCGCGAAATTTTGCCGGCAAATGCAAACAGGCGCATCCGAAGATGCGCCTGTCTCGCTCTAAAAAAAACCTGGGGCGGTCAGATCCGCATCACTTGCTGTTTTTATGGCTCTGACGGCCAGCTTCGACATGTTGCTCACGGGTTCCACCCTGGCCACCCGATCGTGCGCCCTCGGTCTTGCTGCCTTGCTCGGACTGACGTGCGCCCTGACTGGCGGACTTGCCATCCTGCTCGGATTGACGTCCGCCCTGGCTGCCGGTGGATGACTGGTTACCGGCGTCGCCCTGGCTGGTTGAATTCTTGTGGCTTTGACGTCCGGCTTCCACGTGTTGTTCATGTGTTCCGCCCTGCACGCCGGCACCGTTTTTTTCGCTTCCACGCGAGCCACTGTCTGCCATTTGGCTATTTCCCTGGCCGCTGCCTTGTTTCGTGTCGTCTTGGCTGGCCTGTTTCTCGCTTTGCTTGCCGTCTTGCTTGCTGTCCTGTTTGTCGGACGATTTGCCACTGGACTTGCCACCTTGGTTGGAATTCACGATCGATCTCCTGGTTATGAATGCTGCATGGACATGTGCATGTCGATATAAGCGAGGTGCGCCAGATGGATTGCAGCGCGGCCCGGGATGCAGTCTCGGTGTTTAGATTGGTTGCAGGTATCGGCGCAACGGCGCAACCGGTGTCAGACTGATTGAACCCCGCCGACAGCTCATTACTGACAGTAAAAGTTCCTTTGTATTCGTGTTGCAATGCAAAAGTTTTGTGCCGGACCGGCCCTCGGGCACGCATCACCTGGCTGTATTCCTTGCAAAGCCACCGCCGAACCGCCGCCGACCGATACTGCCAGTGTGTGATCGCGCACAGCGCGGCATGCCTGGCAAGGTTATGCTGCGCGCCGGCAGGTAATTTTTTGACCCACCACCTTTTAGGAGAATTCGCATGGCATTTGATATCGGCGGCATGTTGCAGCAGTACCTCGGTGGCGCGCAGTCCGCCAATTCCGGCCAGGTGGAACAGCATTTCGATGAAGTCGCACAAAATGTGCCGCAAGAGCAGGTTGGCAGCGGCATCGCCGAAGCACTGCGCTCGGATCAGACGCCGCCATTCGGCCAGATGGTCGGACAGCTGTTCGGCAATGGCGACGCACAACAGCGTGCCGGCATGCTCAACCAGCTCATCGGCAGCCTCGGGCCGGGTGTCCTGGGCGCCCTGGGCGGTGCACTTGGCGGCGCGTTGGGCGGCCGGTCGGGCGCGCAGTCAGGCAGCGGCGGACTTGGTGGGCTGGGTGGGCTCGGCGGTCTGGGCGGATTGGCGGGCATGCTCGGTGGCGGCAACGGCACGCCGGTCGTGACACCGGAAATGGCGAACCAGATCGATCCGGCGCAGGTCCAGGAGATTGCCGAGCGGGCGCAGGCGCAGGACCCGAGCATCATCGATCGCATGGGCAATTTTTATGCGGCACATCCAACGCTCGTCAAGACGTTGGGCAGCGCGGCGCTTGCCATTGCGATGAGCAAGATGGCACAGCAGCGCAATCGCTGATCCGGTCTTGCTCATGCGGCAAAGCAACAGCGAATTGGTTTCCGAACATCAGCAATTCAGGTAGGATTGGCGACCATGTTTTTCAACAGCGCACGCAGGCGGGAGTGCGCCGTTTTCATGATCGAACCCACCACGCGCAGGCGCCATGTTCAAACCGATTTTGTCTGGGGCAAGCGGCAGCCCGACCGCATTCCCGCTAGCCGTTTGTCGCATCCGCGCTTCCGGCGCACCTTCCAGTCCACATCGATCCTGCCTGCCAGGGTCGCCGTCGGCCAACCTGCTCGGCGCGCTCGTTGTCGGCAGCGCGTGTCTCTTGGGCGCCACAGGCCCGGCAATGGCCGCTCTGGCAGAGCACGGCAATCTGGCTGACTTCAGTCTTGAAGAACTGGCCACCGTCCGGCTGACGTCGGTGTCGAAACGGCCGGAACGGTTGCATGATGCGCCGGCATCGGTCTACGTCATCGGCAATGAGGAAATCCGCCGCTCGGGCTTTGCAACCTTGCCGGAAGTGCTGCGCCTGGCGCCGAACCTGCAGGTGGCCCGCGTCGATGCCCGCAATTACGCCATCTCCGCCCGCGGCTTCAACAACACCCTGGAAAACAAACTGCTGGTGATGATCGACGGCCGCACCGTCTATTCACCGCTGTTCTCCGGCGTCTATTGGGATACACAGGATGTCGTTCTCGAGGATGTCGAACGCATCGAGGTCATCAGCGGCCCCGGCGGCACGCTCTGGGGCGCCAATGCGGTCAATGGCGTCATCAACATCATTACCAGATCGGCAGCCGATACCCTGGGCAGCCTGGTCGTCGCCGGTGGCAGCAAGGATGAACGCGAAGGCACGGTTCGCTACGGCGGCCACCTGGGCAACGGGTCGGCCTATCGCGTCTATGGAAAACATGCGCAAAACGGCGATCCGCATTCCGGCCGCGGCAGCCAACTGGCCACCGACTGGCAGCGCCGCCAGACCGGTTTTCGGATCGACAACGGCGACGTCGAACAGGGTGTCACCGTCCAGGGCGATGCCTACGATGGCGCCCTGCATCAGGCCGGCACCGCCGACATCGGCATTCGCGGCGCCAATCTGCTCGGCCGCATCAACCGCCATCTCGGGACTGACTCGCACCTGAGCTTCCAGGCATATTGGGACCATACCGAACGCGCGCAGTCGAATGCCTTCGTCGAGCACCTGAACACGGTCGACCTGCAGGTGCAGCATGCGCTGCGTTTTGCGTCGGTCCATGCGTTGGTATGGGGCGCCGGCTACCGGATCGCATTCGATCATGTGCGCAACGATGTCGCCTTCGCGTTCTTGCCCGGCAACCGGACTCTGCATTCGGCCAATGTTTTTTTGCAGGATGAGGTCGCGCTGGCCGACAAGCTGCACCTGACTGCAGGCCTGAAATTGGAAAGCAACTATTACACCGGTCTCGAATGGCTGCCGACGGTGCGCCTGTCCTGGAAGGCGAGTCCGGAGCAACTGCTCTGGAGCGCTGTCTCGCGGGCGGTGCGTACGCCTTCGCGCATCGACCGCGATTTCCATTCACCATCGACACCGCCGGTGGTCAACGGCGTGCCGCAATTCGCCATCGGTGGCGGGCCGGATTTCATCTCGGAAGTGGTGGACACGGTCGAGCTTGGCTACCGCGCGCAGCCACTGCCGAACATGACGTTTTCAGCAACGGTATTTACCGGGCGCTACAGTCGCCTGCGAACGCTCGAGGCGAATTCGGGCGGGCCGGGTATCGTGTTTTTGAACGGCAGCGAAGGACGCACTACCGGCCTGGAAACCTGGGGCGCCTGGCAGGCGCGACGTGATCTGCGCCTCTCGGCCGGACTGGTGACGCAACGGATTCGTACCGCAGCCCTTCCGGGCCGTGTCGACCTGCTCCCGGGAGGCATGCTGGCGTCGGTCGATCCGAGTCATTACTGGAGCGTGCGGGCGTCCTATGACATCTCGGCCGGTCAGGAACTCGATGTCCTGATGCGTGGCAGCAGTACGCTGGACAATCCGGCCGTGCCGGCCTACACCACGCTGGACCTGCGCTATGGCTGGAAAATGCGTCCCGATCTGGAATTGTCTGTCGTTGCCCAGAATCTGTTCGACCGGTCGCACCGGGAATACGGGTCGGCAATCGGCGGCAGCGAATTCGATCGTGCCGCGTATGTGAAGCTGGCATGGACGCTCTGAAAAGGCGGCTCCGGCATGGTGGCGTTGAGATCAGGGCGTTGATCCGGCGATGCCGTCGATCGATTCGCTGCACTATGCGGCGCGCCTGGTTGCGGCGCTGGTTGACTTGTGCCGCGATCACGACCTTGACGAGCGCGTTGGCGGCGCCGCAGGCGGCGGGGCAAAGCGGCGCGGGCGCGCCGGCGGTCGCAGGCGTTGCAACCGGTGCGCCATCGGCCAATGCGGCGAATCCGGTCAATGCGACGAACACGGCCAACGCGCCTGGCTTGGCAAATCCGGCGACAGCAGCCTCCACGGCGGCAGCGCTGGTGGCAAGCGAGGATCGCGTCAAGGCGGCGTCGCTGTATAAATTCCTGAACTATATTTCCTGGCCGGCGGCGTCGTTCATCAAGCCAGATGCACCGTATGTCATCGGTGTGGCCGGCGCTGATGAGGTGGTCGAGAACCTGGAACAGCTGGTGGCCGGGCGCAAGGTTGCGGACCGGCAGGTCACGGTGCGGCGCATGCGCATCAACGAGGCGCTGGCCGGCATGCATGTGCTGTTCGTTGGCAGGGCCGACCGGCACCGCCTGCCCCAGATCCTGCGCCAGTTGCAGGGCCAGCCGGTGCTGGTGGTGACGGAAGGGGAAAGCAGCAACGTCGGCGGCATGATCAATTTCCGGATCGTGGACGAACGGGTGCGTTTCGAGGTCGCGCTGGAAGCGGTGGAACGCGCCGGACTGAAGCTCGATTCGCGCATGCTGGCAGTGGCCTATGCCGTCAACAAGGGCCCGCAGCAATGATCCACGATGCGATCCGGCGCTCGGTTGGCCGCAAGTTCCTGCTGGCGTTGCTGTTCACCACCTCCTCGGCGTTGCTGGTGTCGGGCATCGCCATGTTGATCTACGATATCCAGGTCTATCGCACCACCTGGGTCAACGATCTCAGTTCGCTCTCCGACCTTCTGGCGCAGGTCAACACGCCGGCGCTGGAATTCAATGATCCGAAAGTCGCGCAGGATAATCTGCTGCAACTGAAAGCCCGGCCGACAGTACTGGCAGGCGCGATCTACGGCCCAGACAACACGCTTTTTGCCGGCTACATCGCACCGGCAAAGAACGGCCAGGCAGTGGTCCTGCCGCTGCTCTCCCATGCCGACAGCCAGCAGGTCGATGGCGACCGCATCACCGTGTACCGGGCGATCGTGCGCAATGGCGAAACCATCGGCACTGTCTATCTCACCGGCCGCTATCCACTGGCCGAACGGGTGGTGCGCTATGCCACCATCCTGACATTGGTGATGCTGGCCAGCCTGGGCGTGGCGACGCTGGTCTCGTTATGGTTGAACGCCGTCGTGACGCGGCCGATCGAGGCGGTCACGCACGCCGTGCATCAGGTGATCCGACGACGGGATTTTTCCTTGCGGGTGGAGAAGACGACCGATGACGAGGTCGGCGTCCTGGTCGATGCCTTCAACGACATGCTGGGCGAGGTCGGCGAACGGGCACGGGCGATCGAGTCGGCCAACGCCGCCTTGCAGGAGGCGATGAACGAGCGCCTCGAAGCCGACGAGGCGCTGCGCGAACTCAACGCCACCCTGGAGCAGCGCATTGCCGCCCGCACCACCGAGCTCGAACGCGCCCATGAGCAGTTGCGCCATTCCCAGAAAATGGAGGCGATCGGCCAATTGACCGGCGGCGTGGCGCATGATTTCAACAACGTCCTGCAGGTCATCTCCGGCAATCTGCAACTGCTGCAACTCGGCCTGGCCGGTGACGCGCAGGCCCGCAAGCGCCTGGAGACGGCCGCTTTTGCCGCCGATCGCGGCGCCAAACTTTCGTCGCAACTGCTGGCCTTCGCGCGGCGCCAGCCGTTGCAACCGGTGCCGACCGATCTCGGACGGGTGTTGCGCGGCATGGACGACATGCTGCGCCGGGCGCTCGGCGGAGCGATCGAGATCCGCAGCGTGGTTGCCAGCGGCCTGTGGAACACGATGGTCGATCCGAATCAGATCGAAAACGTGATCCTGAACCTGTCGATCAATGCGCGCGACGCCATGAAGGCCGGCGGTTGCCTGACGATGGAACTCTGCAACGCAGCCGTCGACGGCGAGCGTGCCCGGCGCGGCAGCCCGCCGGACCCGGAACTGGCGCCGGGCGAATATGTTTTATTGGTCATCACCGACACCGGCACCGGCATGTCGCCCGAGGTCGTGGCGCGCGCCTTCGAACCTTTTTTCACGACCAAGGCCGAAGGGGAAGGCACGGGCCTCGGCTTGTCGATGGCGTATGGGTTCGTCAAGCAGAGCAATGGCCACATCAAGATCGACAGCACGCTCGGGCAGGGCACGGCGATCCGCATCTACCTGCCGCGCGCGGTGGATGCAGAAGTCGCCTTCCGGCAGCGCGGCAGCGAGCCGGTGGCCGGTGGCAGTGAAACGATTCTGGTGGTCGAGGATGATCCGGCGGTGCAGGCAACGGTGGTCGACATGCTCGGTGGTCTCGGCTACCGGATCGTCAAGGCGCAGGACGGCGCCGGCGCGCTGGCGATTCTGAAATCGGGCGTGGCGGTCGATCTGCTGTTCACCGACGTCGTCATGCCGGGGCCACTGCGCAGTCCGGACCTGGCACGGCAGGCGAAATCGATGCTGCCGGGCCTGCAGGTATTGTTCACCTCCGGCTATACCCAGGATGCGATCGTGCACGGCGGGCGGCTCGATGCCGGCGTTGAATTGCTGAGCAAGCCATACCGGCGGGAAGACCTGGCGCAGCGCATCCGGGATCTGCTTGGGCCGGCGCCGGCGGCCATGCCGGCCGAGCCGCATGCAGGAGTACCGACCGCCCAAGTGCTGCCGCTTCGCATCCTGGTCGTGGAAGACAATGTCGATGCCCGCGAAATGGTGTGCGAGCTGCTGGCCTTGCTGGGCCATGACGTGCATGGCAGCCACACCGCGGAAGAGGCGCTTGCACTGCTGTCCCGCCAGCGTTTCGATGTGCTCATGACCGATGTCAGTCTGCCAGGCATGTCCGGCATCGACCTGGCACGGCGCGTGGTGAAGGACGCGCCGGCGACGACGATCATCTTTTCGTCCGGACACGGCCGCATCGACAGCGCCGCACTGGGCTTCGCGGCACTTTCTTTACCCAAACCCTATGATCTCGACCAGCTGGGTGACATGCTGGCCGGTATCCGCCCAGCCTGAGGCAGACGGGCTCTGTCATGCCGATTGCATCAGGTTTTGATGCAAATGGTTACGGTTCTTCGGTTATAGTTTCGGTTCGTTTTGTTTTACTCCCCTTTTTTTGGTTTCGTTTCGTTCGATTTCATTTGGCAGGCGTTCGACAAGCACGCGGTAGTGCGACGGCAGGCGATGGCGGGCAGGGCGGGTGGTATCTTTCGCCACGCCACGCTGCACGCCCGGGCCCATTCCCCTTTTACCCCGTACCAGCGCAGGCGCCTCCGGCGCCGAGCGCCATTAGGAAATCATGACCAACCAAGACGACGCCAGCCGCATCGGCACGCTGATTTCGAAATTCCATACCGAACTGCTCGAAGACTGGATCGCCAACCTGCGGCAACAGATGATCCGTTTCGATGCCGCCACCGAGGTCGAGACCCGGCGTCATTGCCGCCAACTGCTGGAGCTGATCGGCGGCGCGATCCGCCTGGGCCACATCGAACATATCGATAACCGTGGCTGGGACGAAGTGCGTCATTTGCTGACCGAGATTTCACAGGAGCGGGCCAAGCAGGGATCGACGCCGAGCGAGACGGCAACCTTCGTGTTTTCCCTGAAACAGCCCCTGTTCACCCGGCTGCGCAGCGAATATCTGCAGCAGCCGCAGCAGCTGGCCGACGACACCTGGATGGTGACGACGCTGCTCGACAAGCTGGGCCTGTTCACGGTCGAGATCTTCCAGAAGAGCCGCAACGTGATCATCGCGCGCCAGCAGCAGGAGCTGCTGGAGCTGTCGACGCCGGTGGTGAAACTCTGGGACAACATCCTGGCACTGCCCCTGATTGGCACGCTCGACAGCGCCCGCACCCAGGTCGTCATGGAAAACCTGCTGCAAAAGATCATCGACACCGGTGCGGCGATCGCCATCATCGACATCACCGGCGTGCCCACCGTCGACACGCTGGTGGCGCAGCATCTCTTGAAGACGATCGCGGCGGCCCGCCTGATGGGCGCCGATTGCATCATCAGCGGCATCCGGCCGCAGATCGCGCAGACCATCGTCCATCTGGGCGTGAATCTGGAAGACGTGACCACCAAGGCGACCCTGGCCGATGCCTTCCAGGTTGCATTGGTACGCACCGGCGCCTCGATCCACAACGCCGTCAAGGTCTGAAGCGATGGACCGCATTCCGATTCTGCGCATGGGCGATTTGCTGCTGGTGACGATCCAGGTCGACATGCATGACCGGCTGGCCATGGCCCTGCAGGATGACCTGACCCGGCGCATCGTCCAGGACCATGCCAAGGGCGTGCTGATCGACATTTCGGCCCTGGGCGTGGTGGACACCTTCATCGGTCGCATGATCAGCAATACCGCCGCCATGGCGCGGGTGCTCGATTCCGCCACGGTCCTGGTCGGCATGCAGCCGGCAGTGGCCATCACCCTGGTCGAGCTCGGGCTGACGCTGCCAGGCGTGAAGACCGCGCTGAACATTGAAAAAGGCATGGCGCTGCTCGGCAAGCGCGTGCAATAGATGATGGATGACACCGGTCAGTCCGGCAGGCGGGACGGCAATGCATCCTTCACCGCCGGCGCCACTGGTCACGCCGTTGGCATGCCGCTGGAAAACGACGAACAAGTGGTGCTGTTGCGAAGGCAGGTGCGTGAGCGGGCGATCGCCATCGGCATGGGCCTGCTCGACCAGACCAAGCTGGTGACGGCCGCCAGTGAGCTGGCCCGCAACACCATCAAATATGGCGGTGGCGGCATCGCCACCGTGGAAGTCGTCGATGGCCCGAGCAAGACCGGAGTCCGTTTGCGCTTCATTGACCAAGGTCCCGGGATCTTCGACATCGACCAGGCGCTGACCGACGGCTACACTTCCGGCAGCGGCCTGGGCCTGGGCCTCGGTGGTGCACGGCGTCTGGTCGATGAATTCGACATCGCCAGCCCACCTGGCGGCGGCACCACCGTTACTATCCTGAAATGGAAACGCTGATGCAGCCGACGTCGGCCGCCACGCCGCCTCAGAAGGCATTCGAAATCTCCCATGCGAGCGAGATATCGGCTGCGCGCCGGCATGGCGCCCACCTGGCCGAACTGACCGGGCTCGACGAAATCGATGCCGGGCGACTGGCGATCGTGGTCACGGAAACAGGGACCAACATCCTCAAGCATGCGCGCCAGGGGCGCCTGATCCTGCGTGCCGTGTGGATCAATTGGCGTCATGGGGTCGAAGTGATCGCCATCGATACCGGCCCGGGCATCGCCAACCTGGTACGCAGCATGCACGACGGCGTCTCCACCACCGGCACCGCCGGCACTGGCCTGGGCGCGATGCGCCGCCAGTCCGATTCATTCGACATCTTTTCCGTGCCGGGGCAGGGAACGGGAATCCACCTCACCGTGCTGGCGGCGCATGCCGCCGGCGCTCACGCAGCACCGGACGGCATGGCGGAGCCTGGCGCGTGGGGATCGGCGCCGAGCGCAGCCAGCGCGACGCTGCCGGCGCCGCTGTCGCCTGCCGTATCGCGGCTGCGGGTTGGCGCGGTGTGCCTGCCCGTGGCGGGCGAGGATCTGTGCGGTGACGCCTGGTCGATGGTCGAGGATCATGTCGGCCTGCGGCTGATGGTGGCCGACGGCCTAGGCCATGGTCCCGGCGCGGCCCTGGCGTCGCAGGCGGCCGTAGCGGTTTTGCAGGCGCAGGAAACGCTGGAACCGGCGGCCATGATCGAGGCCATGCATGCGGCGCTGCAGACCACGCGTGGTGCGGCAGCCGTGGCTGCGCGCCTGGACTTCCAGCAGGACCGGATCCAGATGGCCGGCGTGGGCAACATCAGCGCCTGCGTGATCCAGGGGGAGACACGGCGTCAACTGATTTCGCACAACGGCATCGTCGGCCACAACTTGCGCAAGGTACAGGAATTCGGCGCCGAATGGACGCCGGGCGCCCTGGCCATCTTTTGTTCGGACGGCATCGGCACGCAATGGGATCTGCGTGCCTATCCTGGCCTGCAGAATTGCCATCCGGCGCTGATTGCCGCCGTCCTGTACCGGGATTTCATGCGGCTACGCGACGACGCGACGGTGCTGGTGATCCAGCGGTTGAACTGAGCATGGCAACCGGACTGCAGGCATGAGCCACAAGATCGTCACCCTGGGCATCGGCAGCGAACGCGACATGGTCGCGGTGCGGCAACGCGCGCGCGAGATAGCGGACACACTTGGTTTCGGCTTGCAGGACCAGGTCCGGATCGCCACCGCGGTATCGGAACTGGCGCGCACGGTACTGGCAACGGTTGCCGGTGGCACCGTCGAGTTTTCCATCAGCGACCTTGGCCGCGGCGCCCGTTTGCAGGTGCGCAGCCAGTGCGGCACGGATCGCCGATCGGCAGCCGATCCGGATGGGCGCAGTGCGGCGTTGGCGCGCGCGGAGGCCCTGGAGAGCGCCGGCCGGCTGATGGACTCCTGCGTGGTTGACGACGGCGATGGCGGCGACGGCGGCGCTGCCGATGGTGGCGACGATGCCGGCCGGGCCGGCGCCCGGCAGCGCAGTGTCGTTCTCGGCAAGGCGCTGCCGCCGAGCGAGGTGATCGACGCCCGCACCCTGATCCGGCTGGCCGACCGGATTGCGGCCAGCCCGGTGGCCAGTTCGTTTACCGAAGTGACGCTGCAGAACAAGGAGTTGCTCGACACCTTGTCTGAGCTGCGCAGCAAACAGGATGCGCTGCTGGCGCTGACCGAAGAACTCGAACGCACCAACCGCGGCGTGGTGGCGCTGTATGCCGAGATCGAAGAAAAAGCCGAAAGCCTGCGCCAGGCCGACATCCACAAGGATGAATTCCTGGCCACGCTGGCCCATGAACTGCGCAACCCGCTGGCGCCGATCCGCAATGCCGTCGAGGTCATGCGCCGCGTGGCGCCCAGCAATGTCGAATCCCATGCCCGCGCGCAGCAGGTCATTTCCCGCCAGGTCGATCACCTGGCGCGGCTGGTTGATGACTTGCTCGACGTGGCACGCATCTCGCGAGGCAAGGTGACCTTGCAGCAGGCTGCCGTCGACGTTGCCCAATTCATGCAGACGGCGGTGGAAACGATCCGGCCCTTCATCGAAGCACGCGGGCATGTGCTGACGGTCCTGCCGCCCGTGGAACAGCTGCCGGTCATGGGCGACGCGGTGCGGCTGGCGCAGATCATCGGCAACCTCCTCAACAACGCGGCGAAATACACGGCGCGCGGCGGGCGCATCGCACTGGCGGCCGGGCGCAGCGGGGCGGCGTCGGTCCGGATCACGGTGCGTGACAACGGCATCGGTCTGTCGGAAGCACGCAAGGACAGCATCTTCGACATGTTCTCGCAGGGAGATACCGCACCCGACCGGGCGCAGGACGGGCTCGGAATCGGCTTGTCGCTGGTGCGCCAGCTGGTCACGCTGCACGGCGGGCGGGTCTGGGTCGACAGCGACGGCGAAGGACACGGCAGCTGCTTCATCGTCGAGCTGCCGCTGATTGCGGATGTGCGTGCGCCTGCGTCTGCAGGCCCGATGCCGCTGTCCGGGCCGGCAGCCGACACGCCCCTTGCAGCCGATGGCGCCATCGACACGGCCGGCACGGCGCTGACGGTGCTGCTGGTTGACGACAATTACGACTCGGTCACCATGACGGCGATGATGCTGGAAGCCTGCGGGCATCGCACCCTGGTCGCCTTCGAGGCGACTGCCGCCCTGGCGCTGGCCTTGGCACACCTGCCGGACGTGATCCTGCTCGACATCGGTTTGCCGGGTGACGACGGCTATGCGGTGGCGCGCACCTTGCGCCTGCAGCCAACCCTGGCCGGCGTCCGTCTGATCGCCATGACCGGGTACGGAACAAAGGCCGATCAGCAGAAGGCGCGTGAGGCCGGCTTCGATCATCATGTCGTCAAGCCGGTCAACGCCGAGCGGCTGATCGGTCTGGTGGCCGGGACCACATTCGCCTAGGGCAGATTCCAGGGCGCTGCCGGGTAGCGCGGTGCACGGCGACGGTGTCGCGTCCTGCTTTCGCGAGGCGCACTTTTATTTCTCGCGGTAATTTTCTGCTTTTCACTCGACGCCATGGCTGCTTCTTCCAATCCACCCGAATCCCGCAAAGCGCAATCTCCTTCAGAAACCGACGGCGCATCACGACTTGCCAGGCGCGTCTGCGCGCTGTCCGGCTGCTCGCGCCGCGAAGCCGAGCAATACATCGAAGGCGGCTGGGTGACGGTGGACGGCGTCGTCACGGAGGAGCCGGGCGCGCGGGTGCATCCGCTGCAGATGGTCGTGCTGCTGCCGGAGGCGACCCTGGCGCCGGTCGAAGCCGTCACGATCCTGGTTCACAAGCCGGCTGGCATCGACGCGCTTGGCGACCTGGCGCCGCTGCTCGGTTTGCTGACGCCTGCGGCACGCGCCGCCGATGACCGCTCCGGCCAGCGCATCCTGCGCAAGCACCACAGCAACCTGATCCTGGCGACACCGTTGCCTAGAATCGCCGGTGGTCTGGTGGTGCTGACGCAAGATTATCGGGTGGCGCGCAAGCTGGTCGAGGAGGCCGCGCGGATCGAACACGAATACGTCGTCGAGGTCGCCGGCGCCATGGTGGAAAATGGTCTGGCCCTGCTCAACGCCGGTCTGCCGATGCCAGGGCGTCCGCCTGGCGCGGTCAAGGTCAGCTGGCAGAACGAAACACGGCTGCGCTTCGCTGCCAAGGCGCTCAAGACCGGCCACATCACGCTGATGTGCACGGCGGTCGGCCTGCAGGCGACCTCGATGCGGCGCATCCGCGTCGGACGCATCGCAATGGCCGGTTTGCCCGCCGGCCAGTGGCGTTATCTGGCGGGATACGAGCGCTTCTAGCGGGATTTGAAATTGATCGCCGAGGGCCTGCTCGCTATTTGAAAAATTGCCGGCCGGCGCGGATCGTTTGTCGAATAGGCATGTCGAAGAGGAATCTACTTTCTCGGAGAATTCCATGCAACGACGCAGCTTCCTTCTCCACACGGCCGTCACCGGCGGCGCGCTGGCCTTGACCGCCTGTGGCGCCACCAGCAGTGTCAACACGACCGCCGGCAACCGCCCCGTGCAGCGTCACCAGAAAACCGACACCGATGCCGACGCCGCCATGGCCCGCCTGACCGGCATGACGCCCGGTGCCCGCGAACTTCTCGGCAAGGCGCGTGGCAGCCTGATTTTTCCCAACGTGATCGCGGCCGGGCTGGGCGTAGGTGGGCAGTACGGCGAGGGCGTGCTCCGGGTCGGCAACCTGACCGAGGATTATTTCAGCCTGGTGTCACTGTCGATCGGGCTGCAAATCGGCGCCCAATCCAAGGCGATCATCTTCCTCTTCATGAGCCAGGATGCACTCGATAAATTCCGCCGCAGTCAGGGCTGGTCGGTCGGCGCCGATGCCTCGGTGGCGGTATTGCATGCCGGTGCCAATGGCGCCATCGACATCAACGCCGTCAATGCACCGGTAGTGGCCTTCATCATGACCAACACCGGCCTGATGGCGAATCTGACGCTGGAGGGCACGAAAGTCACGCGTCTGAAGAGTTGACACCGTCGAGGCTGTCGACAACGCCGAAAGCACGCATCGCGTTGACGAAAACGCAACGTCTCACTTGCGCCTACATGCAAAAGGCTTGCTTTCTGATTTGGAATTAATTTCCACCGCAATATTCTGACTTTTCCGTGAAGACGGCAGGACGAGCCAGGCGCACCTCGCCCCGTGACACCGCGCCTTGAGCAGCAAGGGGATGAAATGGACATGAATTACAACGCGGTAGAGCGGCGCCTGGCGCGGCCACGGGGCGAAATTGCCATGGCGCTCGAGGAACAACTGGTCGACGATGCGAGTGCGGTCGGTGACTGGGACGTCTTCAAACGTCGTTATGCGTTTCTCGATGCCACACCGGTGCTCGCCGTTCAGCAAAACACCGAGGCCAAGCGGCGTTACGCTCTGGCCTATCTGGGCAATCGGGCGCTGCTGCATGGCGGTGTATTTCGCCCCGACAAACCAAGCGTTTTTACCGATACGGTGGTCGCTGCCCTTGCCATGCGCAATACTGCCGTCCGCAACGCACGCTACCCGTGGCTGGCGGAAATGATGGCACTGATCGCAGCACTCGACGATGCGCAACACAAGATGACCGGCAAGGAAGGAAACGTGCTGGCATTTCGGGAGGGTCCGCTGAGCCGTAACACGCACTGAGGTTGATCCGCAGGGATACGCATTTTGATTGCCGCGTCACCCGCTGCGCCGGACACAGCGTGAGCGTGCAATGAGCAACCTCAAGCGACGTGCTAACGCATGCGCGATGCAACCGGCGCATTTCCGGCTGCGGTGGTGGCGGTGCGGTTCGTGGCGTCCTCGATGGTGCGCGAGACATGCGCCTGGCGTTCGAGTTCGGCCAGCCAGAATGCATAGCCGGCGTCGCTCGGATGCAGGTCATCGCGGGCGTTCATGCGATCCGGCTCCCGGGCAAATGGATCACTTTCCCGCTCTCGGTACAAATCCACGAAAGTCGCCCCGTGCAGCCGCGCGCTCTCGGCTGCCGCGTCATGCAAGGTCCGTGCACGGCGGGTGATCCACCATGAAATCGGTGGAAAAAAGAACGCCGCATTGCCGACATTCCCGGCCGGCATGAGGATCACGCGATCCGATCGTGCGACTGCCTGCACGACGGCCCGGTCGATATTCTCTCGCAAGCGCGCTTGGCTTGTCAGGCGGATGACGTCATTGCCGCCGCCCAGAATCAGGATCATGTCAAAACGTTTGGTGCCGACAAGCTGCGCGGCAATGGCGTCGAAGGTCGCACCGTCCTTTGCCAGGTTCACGATCCGCAAGCCAGGATGAGTACGGGCAATCTGGCCGGCCAGACTATGCTCGGGCGCACTGGCGCCAGTTCCGACGGCGGTGCTGTCGCCGACGATCAGGAGACTGGCGCTCGGGCTTGCAGGCGTGATGCTGAAAGGCTTGCTGGCGCGTGCCAGTTTCACGGACTGGTTGATGCGCCACGCCGCGTGACCCGTGGTCGCCAGCAATGCAAAAATAGCAATTGCGGAGAGGCTGGTAAGGGCCGAGGGCCGGCTGGCTTTCGAAAAACGCATGAAAAGCCTTCTTTTGGAAGAATGGGCGTGCTGCAGCGCTGGGGAAGGTGCCAGCCGGATAGGTTGGCAAGACTTGCCGCACAAGTGTAGGCGGCGGATGCGGCAGGCTTCTGTACGGTTTCGAACATTGACGGCTGATACCGTTGTCGGATCGCCGCCTCCGAACGTCAAGGAGACGCCTGATAGACGTCAATAAACCATTACAAACCACTGAATATGCAGTTAGGCAACACCCAGGAAACGCCCGAGGAGATCGGTCGATTGCGCCAGTTCGGCGGAGGGGCCGCGATGCACGATCACGCCTTTTTCGACAACGACGGCGGCGTCGGTATGCGCCAGCACGGCGCGGTAGTTGCGGTCGACGATCAGGGTGCTGATGCCCGTGGCCCGAATCTCCGCGATGACGCGCCAGATGTCCTTGACCACCAGCGGCGCCAGGCCCTCCGTGGCTTCGTCGAGGATCAGCAGGTGCGGGTTGGTCATGAGAGCACGGCCGATGGCCAGCATCTGCTGTTCGCCGCCCGAGAGTTGCATGCCGCCGTGGGCCAGCCGCTCGGCCAGGCGCGGGAACGTCTGCAGGACCCGCTCGAGGCTCCAGTCGGCGCGCCCATCCGGGCCGGGCCGCGCGCTCATGATCAGATTCTCCCGCACCGAGAGATTGGCGAAGATGGCGCGGCCTTCCGGCACGTAACCGACACCCAGGCGCGCGACTTTCTCCGGGGGCGCGCCAGTGATGTCGCGACCCTGCCAGGACAGACTGCCGGCAGCCATCGGCACATAACCCATCAGGGCGCGGATCAAGGTTGTCTTGCCCATGCCGTTGCGCCCGAGCAGGCCGAGCGCGCTGCCGGCGGCAAGCGTCAGGTCGATGCCGCGCAGGACATGGCTGTCGCCATAGTAGGTGTGCAAGCCGGCGATGTTCAGCATGCCGGATCCGCGCCTTCGCCCAGATAGGCAAGCTGCACGGCTGGATCGGTGCGGATGACGGTTGGCGTATCGCTGGCTATGACCCTGCCGTTGACCATGACGGTGATCCGGTCGGCGACCCGGAACACCGCTTCCATGTCGTGCTCGACCAGCAGCACCGCATGGGTCGCCTTCAACGCTTCGAGCAGCGCCAGCATCCGTTCGGACTCCTCGGCGCCCATTCCGGCCAGCGGTTCATCGAGCAGCAAGACCCGCGGGCCAGTTGCCAGGCACATGCCGATTTCCAGTTGGCGCTGCTGCCCGTGGCTGAGGCTGCCGGCCAGGGTCGTGGCGACTGCGCTCAGGCCGGCGGCCGCCAAGGCTGCCTCTGCCCGTGGCACCGCATGCGAGCAAATGCGCGCCGGTTGCCAGATGCCCCAGGGTTTCGGTTGTGCTGCCTGCGCGGCCAGGCGGCAATTTTCCAGCACCGTAAAGCTTGGAAAGATCGTGGTGCGCTGGTAGCTGCGTCCGATGCCGGCGCGCGCGCGGCGTGGCTGCGACCAGCCGGCAATATCGACACCGTCGAAAGAGATCGTTCCAGTGCTGGGCGCGATTTCTCCGGAGAGCATGTTGATGAGCGTCGATTTGCCAGCGCCGTTGGTGCCGATGACTGCATGAATCTCGCCCACGCGCAGGGCCAGGCTGACGTCGTCGACGGCAAGCAGACCGCCAAACCGGCGGGAGAGATGGCTGGCCGACAGCAGCAGGGGCGCAGACGGAGCCGACTGCAAGCGCGACATCGCCGCCGATTGCCCGGCCGCCGCCACGGCCTGCGCGCTCGACGATGCGCCTGCCTGCGCCCTGACCGGTTTGCTTGGCAGGGTCATCATCGCGGCGTTGCCTGGCGATCACGCTGCCCGCGCATCCGACCCAGCCGAGCGCCCAGGCCGATCAGCCCGTCCGGCAAAAATGCCACGAAGGCGATCATGGTCAGGCCGAGCGTCAATTGCCAGTGCGAGGCAAAAGCGCCGAACACGGCTTCCGACGCACACAACTCTTTCAGCAGCACGAAGGCAATTGCACCGATGACGGCGCCACGCAGGCTGCCAAGCCCGCCCAGGATGATCATCAGCAGCACCGCGCCCGACTCATGCCAGGACAGGAACTCCGGATTGACCAAACCCTGCTTGCTCGCCATCAGGCATCCCGCCAGCCCGGCCAGCATCCCGGCGATGACGAAGGCCGCCAGTTTGTAGCCATAGGTAGAAAAGCCGGCTGCTCGCATTCGCTGCTCGCTGACCCGGATGCCGGCCAGGGCATGACCGAAGCGCGAACGCTGCAGGAGAGCGAGAAAAGCATAGGTCGCCACCAGCGCGGCCAACGTGAAAAAATACAATGACAGCGGCCGGTCCAGGTCGAACAGCACCTGTTCTCCCATCCGCGCCACCGGCCGCAATGGCAGGAAAATGCCGTCGCTGCCGCCACCGACCGGCGTATCGTGAAAAATGAAGAACGCCATCTGCGCGAAGGCCAGCGTGACCATGATGAAGTACACGCCACGGGTGCGCAGCGACAGGGCGCCCACCAGCAGGGCGTAGGCTCCCGCGCCCAGCATCGCCAGCGGCAGCAGGATCAACAGGTTGCCCGGACCATCGGCCGGCGACGCCTGCACCGTTACATACGCCGCCACGCCATAAAAGGCCGCATGGCCAAGGCTGACCAGGCCGGTGGTGCCGACCAGCAGCTCCAGACTCAAGGCAAAAATGGCGGTGATCATGATCCGTACCGCCAGGTCCTGCAGATAACCCGAGAGCACCAACGGCAGCACGGCCGCGGCGCAGGCAACGGCGACTGGCAGCAGCCAGGTGTGGACTGCAGTGCGCGCAGAAGTGTGTGCTGCTGCGTGCGCTTCAGGCAGCATCACGGGCGAGGCAGGCGAGGCAGGCGAGGCAGGCGAGGCAGGCAAGGTGGTCGAGACGGTGGAGGCGGTTGTGGTCGAAGGCGGCATCGTCAGAATCCCCGGTTGCGCAGGCCTTCAGGGCGCCATAACAAAATTGCCGCCATCAGCAGATAAACGGAAACGCCGCTGTATTGCGCAAACAGCACCTTGCCAAAGGTATCGACGAAACCGACCAGCAGCGCCGCAATCAGGGCACCGGAAATCGAGCCGATGCCGCCGATGACCACGACGACGAAGCAGATGATCAGGATCTGTCCGCCCATGCCGGGATAGACCGAGCTGACCGGTGCGGCGATCATGCCGGCCAGTGCGGCCAGGGCCACGCCGGCGGCGAACACGATCCGGTACAGCAGCCGGATATCGATTCCCAGCCCGCGCACCATGTCGCGGTTCGATGCGCCGGCGCGGATCATCATTCCCAGGCGCGTGCGGTTGACGACGTAATACAGCGCCAGGGCGACCACGAGGCAGGATGCCGATGCAAACAGGTTGTAGACCGGATAGGTCATCACGTCACCAAGGCGAATGCCGCCGGACAGCCAGTCCGGAATCGCCACGCCATGCACCTCGTTGCCGGCCACCAGACTGCGGATCTCCTCGAACACCAGGATCAGCGAATAGGTCATCAGCACCTGCTGCAGATGATTGCGCTGATAGAGATAGCTGAAGAACACCCATTCGAGAAGGAAACCGATCGCCACCGACAAGACGACGCCGGCCGCCAGCTGCAGCAGGAACTGGTTCCCGAACAGCGGCGAAAGGCCAAAGGCGAGATAGGCGCCCAGCATGTAGAAACTGCCATGCGCGAGATTGATCACGCCCATGATGCCGAAGATGAGCGTGAGGCCACTGGCCACCAAAAACAGCAGCAGCCCGTATTGCACGGCATTCAAGCACTGGACGAAGAACGTGGACAATTCCATCAGCGACCAATCACATCTTGCAGCCGCGTCCGGGGTCGGCCAGGGCCTTGATGGCAATGCCCTTGTTCTCGTTGAGCTTGCCGTTGACCTGGCGGATATAGATATCCTGCATCGGATTGTGGGAAGGCGAGAGTTTGAATGGACCGCGCGGGCTGTCTACCAACGTTTTTTCCATGCCGGCCACGAGTGGCTCGCGGTTCCTGATGTCGCCGCCGGCAGCTTTCAGGCCCGAGGCCAGCAGTTGTGCCGCGTCATAGCCCTGCACCGCATAGACATCTGCATTGGTTTTATAGGTCTTGGCAAAGTTCAGGCGGAAGGCGTTGTCGCGCGGCGTGTTCAGGTTGTCGGCATAGTGCAGCGTGGTCAGCATGCCCTGGGCGGCGGCGCCCTGCGCTTCCAGCGTGCCGTCGGTCAGAAATCCCGGGCCATAAAGCGGGATCGTCTTGTTCAGGCCGGCTGCCACGTAATCCTTGACGAATTTTACCGCGCCACCATCGGCGAAGAAGGCATAGACGGCATCAGGCTTTTGCGCCGCGATCTCGGTCAGCAAGGCCTGGAACTCGACATTCGGAAACGGCAGGTTCAGGTTCTGCGCGACCTTGCCGCCCCCTTTTTCAAAACCCTCGGCGAATCCCTTGGCCGACTCATTGCCGGCGGCATAATTCCAGGTGATGGTGATCGCCTTCTTGTGCCCCTTGTCGGCGGCGACCTTGCCCATGGCATAGGCCGGCTGCCAGTTGGTGAACGAGGTGCGGAAGATGTTCTTGGCGCACATGGCGCCAGTGATCAGGTCGGCGCCGGCATTCGGCACGATCATGAGCGTGTTGGTCTCGCGTGCGACCTTGGCCATTGCCAGGGCGACGCCCGAGTGCACGGTGCCCACCAGCACATCGACCTGGTCGCGCTTGACCAGCTTGTTGACATTGTCGGTTGCCTTGGCGGGATCGGATTCATCGTCGACCTTGAAATAAGTGATCTCGCGCCCACCCAGCTTGCCGCCCTGCTCGGCGACGTACAGCTTGAAACCGTTTTCGATCATGTTGCCCAGATTTGCATAAGTGCCAGTGGCCGGCAACATGAAGCCGACCTTGATCGGCGCGGTTTCTGCGGCGCTGGCCTGGGTGCCGAGGCCGATGCCGATGCCAAGGCTTAGCAGCGCACCCTGGAGGGCGAGCGTGAGCAATGTGCGGGACGATTGATGACCTGGCGACGAGCACGGCGGGCGGCAAAACGGATGGGGCAAGTGGCGGGGCGTGGACTGCATTTCAGGTTTCCTCGTGGATGTAATGACTCTTTTTTTTCAGCAGGCGCCGCTGATGAACCGGGCCGCTGCTCGGCCCAGCTCTGACGGCTGGTCCCGGTGCGGTGAATGGCCGCAACCGGCAATGCTGACGACTTGCGTTTGCGGCACCTTGCGCCGGATGCCGTGGATCTGGTCCAGCGTGCCGTATTCGTCCTGTTCGCCCTGGATCGCCAGCACCGGGCAGGTGATGGTCGTGACGTCCTGTTCGATGTTCCATGCGCGAAACGCCGGATCGAGCCAGACATCGTTCCAGCCAAAAAAAGCGGAATCCGGATCGGCATGATGGCGTGCCAGCCTTGTCCGCAGACCGGTGTCGCGGTACGCCGATTTTGCCAGTTCGATGTTCGCGATGGTGACATCCTCGACGAAAATATGCGGCGCCACCGCGATCACGCCGCTGGCAGCTTGCGGGAAAGCGGCAGCATACAGCAAGGCGATCGAGCCACCGTCGCTGTGACCGAAGAGCCAGGGCCGCTCGATGGCCAATGCCGAGAACAAGGCGGGCAGCACTTCGGTTGCCTGCGCATGCATGAAGCTGGTCGGCCAGCGTTCGGCGGCCGGACGCGGCGTGGAGCGGCCATAGCCGTAGCGGGAGAATACCAGCCCGCGCAAGCCGTGTGCGGTGCAAAAGTTTTCCGGAAAATCTTTCCAGAGCGAGAGCGAACCCAGACCTTCATGCAGGAAGACGACCGTTGGCACCGCGCTCTCGGCGACGCCGATCCAGCTGTATTCGAGGCGCAGCGGTACGCCGCGCCAGAGCAGGTCGACGAATCGAATGGACGGTGGGGGCGGTGGCATGGCTGGCAAAGCAGGCCGTGCCGATTGTTCAAGCAACGGTGCATTCGATGGTGGCGTCGGCCGATTCATCGCGGCGTACCGTCACCTGCTTCCGACAATGCGCGCAGCTTGAAGCGCTGAATCTTGCCGGTGGCGGTTTTCGGCAGATCGTCGACGAAGACGAACTCGCGCGGGCACTTGTGGGGCGCGAGGCGGCTCTTGACGAATTGGCGTAGCGCCTCGACCAGCGCATCGCCTGCGGATTGCCCTTTGGCCGGCACGACATAGGCCTGGGTGCGGGTCAGGCCATCGGCGCCGGTGCGGCCGACGACCGCACATTCCGATACGCTCGCATGCGCCATCAGGACGCCCTCGACCTCGATCGGCGAAACATACTGGCCGCTGACTTTCAACATGTCGTCGCCACGGCCGGCATAGGTGTAATAGCCGTCGGCGTCGGCGCTGTACTTGTCGCCGGTGCGCACCCAGTCACCCTGGAAGGTCGCAGCGCTTTTTTCCCGGTTGGTCCAGTACAGGAGCGCCGCGCTCGGGCCGCGCACGTACAGGTCGCCGATCGTGCCGAGCGGGACCGGCTGGCCGTCATCGTCAGCCAGGCGCACCTCGTAGCCCGGCACGGCCTGGCCCGAGCTGCCATATCGCACCGCGCCGGCGCGGTTCGAAATGAAAATGTGCAGCATTTCAGTCGAGCCCAGGCCGTCAAGGATGTCGCAACCGAAATGTGCCTTGAACCGGTTGCCGACCTCGCGCGGCAGGGCTTCGCCGGCAGACGCGCAAACGCGCAGGGCAACCTGGTCGCGCGGTGGCAGGGCGTCGGAGGCGAGCAGGCCGACATACAAGGTCGGCACGCCGCAGAAGACAGTGGGGCGGTGGGATACGAGGCGGGCGCAGACTGCCTGCGGCGTCGGCCGCTCGGCCATGAGGAGGGTGGTCGCGCCGGCGCACAGGGGAAAGGTCAGGCCGTTTCCCAGGCCATAGGCAAAGAACAGTTTCGCCGCAGAGAAGACGACATCGTCGCAACCGATCCCCAGCACCGGCTTGCCATAGAGTTCGGCCGTCCAGTACGGATTCGCATGGGTATGCACGGTGCCCTTGGGGCGACCGGTCGAGCCGGAAGAATAGAGCCAGAACGCGATATCGTCGGCGTCGGTATCGGCGATGTCGGCATCGGCCAGCGGTTCGGCAGCCAGCAAAGCGCTGAAGGACAGCGGCTCGGGCGGAACGTCCGTACGCTTCACGGCCGCAGTCGTTGCCGCAGCCACAGCCGCAGCCGCAGCCGCAGCCGCAGCCGCAGTCGCAGTCGTTTCAGTGGCCGCTACACCTGCCGCCACGGCGTCGGCCACCACGACCTGCGGCGCCTGTGCTGGACGGGCCACGACTCCCTCATCATCCTGCGCCAGCGCTTCTCGAATACACGGCAGCAGCGCTGCCGAGACCACGATCATCCGGGCGCCGCTATGGGCAATCATGTAGCGATAGTCGGATGCCGGCAGCAGCGTGTTGACCGGCACCGGGATCACGCCGGCCAGCAAGGCGCCGAGGAACGCGACCGGCAGGTCGACCGTGTCATGCATCACCAGCAGGATGCGCTCCTCTCGCCGCACGCCCTGCGCCAGCAGTCCGGCCGCGCAGCGCCGGACCCGGGCGTCGAGTGCGCTGTAGCGCAGCGTCACGTGATCGTCGATGAATGCGGCTTTGGCAGCCCGGCCGGTATTGATGCGCAAGACATGCCGGGCGAAATTGAAACGTCGCGGCAGTGCCGGCGGTGGATATCCCATCATCGTCTCCAGAGGCGCGTGATTGCCGCGCTGCCTGCTTTGCCGGCGAGGCGGGTTCACGTCTGTCGGTGGTGTTGCCCGGTCGTTGCAATGGACAATCGCGTCGCATTGCCGTGCTACTTATAATGCATCCCAGAAAAGTCTATGTGAATTATCTTACATGCGTCAAGGATAACTTGTACCATGTTTCGAGTTGCAAAATCGGTAAGCCCGGTGCCTCTGGAGATCGCCACGATCTTGCAGTCGAACATACTTTTTTGGAAACGCCCGCGATTGCAAAAAACGTAAGCCACGCACTACAGTTGATCAATCGATATGAACATCATGAACTCCCTTGACAACATCCGCGCCGCATTGCCGGCCGACCCGGAACGCGCGGCCAGCGGCGAGCGCGACCCTTTTCTGTTTGCCCTCGGCGAGCGGCTGCGTGACCTGCGCGCCCGCCGAGGCCTGACCCGCAAGGCATTGGCGCGCCTGGCCGATGTGTCGGAGCGGCATATCGCCAATGTCGAGTCCGGGGCCGGCAATCCATCGATCCAATTCTTGCGGCAACTGACCGCCGTGCTCAACTGCACACTGGCCGAGATGATTGGCGACGAGACCGCAACCTCTCCGGAATGGCTGATGATCCGCGAAATCCTGCGCGGGCGTTCCGAGACCGAACTGGCGCAGGCGCGCTCGACGATTGCCGGCCTGTTCGACGCGCCGGCGACCGAGACCGCACGCCGTCAGCGGGTGGCCCTGATCGGCCTGCGCGGTGCCGGCAAGTCTTCCCTCGGGCGCATGCTGGCCGATCAATGGATGGCGCCTTTCATCGAACTGAGCCGGCACATCGAGACGCTGGCCGGCTGCAGCGTGGCCGAGATCCACGCGCTGTATGGGCCGAATGCCTACCGGCGCCATGAGCGCCGGGCGCTGGAGGACGTGATCCAGCGTTACCCGCGCGCCGTCATCGCCACCCCGGGCGGCCTGGTATCGGACCCGTCGACCCTCAATCTTCTGCTGTCCCACTGTTACACGGTATGGATCAAGGCTTCGCCCAGGGACCACATGGCGCGCGTGGTGGCGCAGGGCGACACCCGGCCGATGCAGGGCAATCGCGAGGCGATGGACGACCTGAAGAACATTCTCGACAGCCGTGCCGCCTTTTACTCGAAGGCGGATGCGACCTTCGATACCAGCGACATGCCGCTGGAAGATGCTTTTCTTGGTTTGCGCAACCAGCTGCAGCCGGAAGTTCGTTTGTAGAAGCAACAAAATTCATGCGTGTTCCCAAAATATCGCGTTGAACCGTCTTGGAACATGCAATATAATGCGTTGCACGAAAGCCAATGCAGATCTAACTATCGAAAGATGTCATGAGCGAGTCGACGCAGTCCAGCGTGGCGCAAGCCGGCCTGGGAAATGAGACAGCCGATCCCTCGGTGGCGACCACCGCACCAGGTCGACATGTCAACTACCGGACCAGCCCGGAG
>JAYTLK010000074.1:0-1617 GCA_043729515.1 Herminiimonas sp. | reverse complement strand
GGCGGGTGGGACGGAGGTGAAACGCCGTTACGTCCCCAGCATCTCCGGGAACGCCAGACGGAACTTGGCCAGCTTCGGTTCGATGACAGCGGCACAGTAGGGCTGGCCCGTGTGGCGGCGGTAGTAGTTTTGGTGTTCGACCTCGGCGGGGTAGAAGGCGGTGAAGGGTTTCACTTCCGTGACCACGGGATGGCCGAGGGCGGTTTCGACCTCCTGGATCAACTGCTGGGCGGTCGTTCGTTCCTCGTCGGATTGGGTGAAAATCACGCTGCGGTATTGGGTGCCTCGGTCAGCTCCCTGTTGGTTTTTGGTCGTCGGGTTGTGGGTGCCCAGATGAACGCGGACGATCTTCTCGAACGAGACGACGGCGGGGTCAAAGGTGACCTGAATCACCTCCGCATGCCCGGTGCGGCCCGTGCAGACTTCATCGTAAGACGGGTTCACCGTCTCGCCGCCGCTGTAGCCGCTCTCGACTCCGGTGACGCCCCGGATCTGCTGAAAGACCGCCTCGGTACACCAGAAGCAGCCACCGCCAAAAGTGACTTGGGACATGGGTTTGGCCTTTCGCAAGGAGAGTGTGTGGAGAGAAGAGCGATGTCGGGCGTCGCCTGGAGACTCGCCCATCTCCCCCTGGGCATTGGTCTCTACACAACTCCCCACCCCGCAGGGGTCACAGCCCATAGCCGGTGGTCGAGCGCAGCGACACCACCGGTCTCAGGCATCCAGAGACGCCTGTATCCCGGAGGGATTCCAGCCGTTCTGGCGTTTTCCGTGATGCGATGGGCTGCAATCCCTACGGGATAGAGGGACTTGACGAGGACACTGTCCGGTGGTGTCGCTGCGCTCGACCACCGGCTATTCGCTGAATTCCCTTCGGGAAAATGGCAGATGCCAGATGGATTCGTGTCGGCCCCGAGGGTGTGAACGGACTCGGTTTTCGAGTTGTGGAGAGACCAATGCCCGGGGGAGAGGGGAGCAGGAATGTCGTCGCTGGCACAATCCAGCGAGGCGGACTGCACATGGACGGAGCCGGGGAATACATCGTCCAGCAGGCTGACCAGCTTGGGGGACAAGTTCTGATCGAAAAGCAGCTTCATGCGACCGCCACCCGCATGCTGCGTTCCCGCTGAGCGGCAAAGGCGAAGCAGGCCTGGATGTCCTCGGGCGTCAGGTACGGAAAGTCATCCAGAACTTCGGCAATCGTCATCCCGCTGGCGAGGTAGGACAACACATCGTAAACCGTAATCCGCATGCCGCGAATGCACGGCCGTCCGCCACGCTTGCCCGGCTCGATGGTGATGATCGATCGCCATTGTTCGTTCATGAGAAGCCTCCAACGCAGTCACACTGCTGTGGCAGGGTGACACATTCTGATCGCTGTCCTTCAGCGTACCAAGCGAACGGTGCGGAAACTACTCCGAGTGAGGAATGCCATGTCACTGGTGTGTACATCAGAATTGTTAGCAGTCGCGTGTTTCTGCCCCCTCTCCCCACTGGCGACCTGTCCTTCTGAGCTACTGTGATTGTGGGGAGAGGGCCGGGGTGGCCTGGTGAAACGGGGTTTTGGCGGCTGTCGAGTTTGTGAATGCGAGGGCTCAATCTGGCGTGGTCTGCCAG
>JAYTLK010000073.1:0-13661 GCA_043729515.1 Herminiimonas sp. | reverse complement strand
CAGTGCGCTCGACGTGCTCGATGCCCAGCGCGATCTGTTCAATGCCCAGCAGTCACTGGTGCAGACGCGGCTGCAACGGCTGACGAATGCGGTCGACCTTTACCGTGCGCTTGGCGGCGGCATCAACGAACGATCGGCGCCGCTGGCGACACGCTGAAACCTTCGCCATGCAGCACCCGGTTCAACATCCGCCCGGGTGCGAAAGCGAAGATGCCGGCAATCAGGACCGCGCCCACATACAGGCCGATCATGTTCTTGCGGTGCGCCCGGATGTTGCCGCTGCGGGCGGCGAAGTAAGCCCGTGGCACGCTGATGAACACCAGGATGCAGAACAGGTGGATCACGCCGAAATGATTCAGCCAGCGCGTGCCGACTGCCGCCGGCATGAACAGGGTGATCACGGCAGTGCTCAGCATCAGCACCAGAAACATCTTCCCCCACAACCTGTGTGAGCGCGTGCCCTTGCGGCGCAGCATCAGCACCGTGCCGATCAGAAAAGCCGGCAGGATCGTCGCGAGATGCAGGATGGTCAACTGCCCTGTGTTCATGCCCACTCCGAATCGATGGCCGTGACTGCGACATGGATTTCCCAGCGCATCGATCACGTCGTTTGAAAAAACTGATCTGCCCGGCCCGATGGTACGCAGTCGTTGTCATGAAGTAACGAATTATTTGTTGTGAATTACTTTGAGACAAGTTCAGCGATTGTACGCATTGCTTGAGAGATACTTTATTCGCAGCACTACGCCAATCAAGCCGGACCGTCGCTGGTCCGATGAACAACGGTCGCATGAGAGAACACATCCGATGAAATTTTCAAACTGGAACGTGGGCGTTCGTCTGGCAGCAGGATTCGCCACCATCCTGGTGCTATTGGTGATCACCATTGGCGTCGGCCTGACTCGCATGCGCGCGATGAATGACGCCGTCGAGGTGGCATTGCACGATGAATATCCGAAGGTACTGGCCCTGTATGCGATCCAGGGCAATCTGAATGTGATTTCCCGCGTCACCCGAAACATGGTCATCCTCACCAATCCCGAAGAGATCGCCAAAGAGGCGGCGCGCATTCCGGTCGCGCGCAAGGACAATGCCGACAAGCTCGATTATCTGGACAAGAAGATCACCAGCGACCAGGGCCGCGAACTGCTTTCGCAGGTCAAGGCGGTGCGCCTGGACTATGTCAAAGTCACCGATGTCCTGGTCAAGCGAATCGCCGACAAACAGATAGCAGAAAGCAAGGTCATGCTGATGACCGAATTGGGGCCAGTCCAGCTCGCTTTTTTTACCAAGCTCGACGAGCTGATCGCCTTTCAGAATGGCCTGATGGAACAATCCCGCGTCGCCGTACGCGCATCCTACGATTCGGCGATCGTGTTGATGCTGGGCCTGCTTGCAGCCGGTATCGCGCTGGGCGCGTTGATTGCCTGGGCCGTTGCACGCTCGATCACGCGGCCATTGCATCAGGCAGTACAAGTAGCGCGTCGCGTGGCCGCCGGCGATCTGCGCAGCGAGATCGTGATTCATTCGACCGATGAAACCGGACGCCTGCTCGCAGCGCTGCGGGACATGAATGCCAACCTGAGCACGATCGTCGGCAAGGTCCGCTCCGGCACCGAGACGGTCGCCACTGCATCGCGTCAGATCGCCTCCGGCAATCTCGACTTGTCTTCCCGGACCGAGCAACAGGCCGCTTCGCTGGAAGAAACCGCGTCGTCCATGGAAGAACTGACCGCCACCGTCAGGCAGAATGCCGACAATGCGCGGCAGGCGAACAGTCTGGCCTCGAATGCGGCCGACGTTGCCAGGAAGGGTGGCACGGTCGTGGCCAATGTGGTCGCGACAATGGGCTCGATCAATGATTCCTCGCGCAAGATCGTCGACATCATCGCCGTCATCGACGGCATCGCATTCCAGACCAATATTCTGGCGCTGAATGCCGCGGTCGAGGCGGCCCGCGCCGGCGAGCAGGGCCGTGGCTTCGCGGTGGTCGCAGCCGAAGTGCGCAGCCTGGCGCAGCGCTCGGCGGCAGCGGCCAAGGAAATCAAGACACTGATCGATGACTCGGTCGGCAAGGTCGACATCGGCGCCCGGCTGGTCGATCAGGCCGGCGCCACCATGGATGAGATCGTCGAAAGCGTCAAACGCGTCAACGACATCATGGGCGAGATCACTGCCGCCAGCCAGGAGCAGACTGCCGGCCTTGAACAGATCAACATTGCCATCACGCAGATGGATGAGGTCACGCAGCAGAACGCGGCGCTGGTCGAGCAAGCCGCTGCTGCCGCGGAATCGCTGCAGGATCAGGCGGCGACACTGTCGGAGGTGGTGTCGGTGTTTTCGCTTGGCGACGTTGCTGCCGTCAATGCGCGGCCGGGCACGATCAAGGATGAAGCGGCTGCCTCGGGTCGCCCTGGCTCGGGTCGCGCAGCGGGACCTGAAGTCACTGCAAGGACGCGCCAGACGGGAGCTGCGATCACGGCGGCGCTGGTGGGCCGTCTGGTCAAGCCGCCGGCACGGCGAACGGCAACCACGACCTCGGTAATTTCAACGGCGGCAACGGCAGCCACGGCGGCGACCCTGCAACGGGCGGCCGCCCGCAAACCGCGCGCGAACCGCGTGGCGCCGGCGCCCGACAGCGATGGTTGGGAAGCGTTCTAGCTGCCCGATCGATCGCGCGGGGTGATGGCAGCGCCGGTGGCGCCGTCCAGCAAGCGCTGCAATCCGGCCAGCGTGCGCAGGGTCGCGCCGCGATGCGCGCTTGCAAAACTGCGCGCTGCACCGGCCATGGCGCTGCGCAGTGCGGCATCATCGAGCAAGGCCCGGGCCGTTGCCAGCAGGCTGTCGGCATCATCGATTTGCAGTGCCGCGCCGGCTGCGATCGCGTCTTGCGTCACGGCGGCGAAATTGAAGCTCGACGGGCCGATCAGCACCGGCGTGCCGACGGCGCAGGCTTCGATCAGGTTTTGCCCGCCGAGCGGCAACAGGCTGCCGCCGATGAAGGCAAGGTCGGCCGCCGCATACCAGGCGAACAGTTCGCCCATCGAGTCGCCGAGCAGCACCTGCGTCGTTGCCGCTGGCGCCTTGGCGCCCAGCGTCGAGCGCCGTTCCAATGCCAATCCGTGGCTCTGCACCAGGTCTGCCACCGCATCGAAGCGTTGCGGATGGCGCGGCACCAGCACCAGCAGCACCTCGGCTGGCAGAGGCATGCGCTGCAGCGCAGCCAGGATCAGGGCTTCCTCGCCCTCGCGCGTGCTGGCCAGCAGCAGTACCGGCCGTGCGCCGAATTGTGCGCGCCAGTGCGCACCCTGCGCCAGTTGCCCGGGCTGAGGAACGACATCGAATTTCAGGCTGCCCGTGACATCGACCGGGCATGCACCCAGACTGCCCAGACGGGCAGCGTCGGCGTCGGTCTGGGCGCCGGTCCAGGACAAGGCGGCGGCGGCCGGCGACAGCAATCCACGCAGACGTTCACCGCGCGTCAGCGACCGCGCCGACAATCTTGCGTTGACGAGCGCCACCGGTATGCCGGCCTGCCCGCAACAGGCCACCAGATTCGGCCAGACCTCGGTTTCGACCAGCACGCACAGCCGCGGTCGGTAGTGGCGCAGCAAGCCGCCGACGAAAAATCCGGTGTCGTAAGGCAGATAGCGCTGGATGATGCGCGGCGACGCGCCGAACAATGCGGCACCGGTGGCACGCCCGGTCGGCGTCATGTGGGTCAGCAGGATGCGATGGGTTGGACAGGCATCGAGCAGGGCCTCGATCAGCGGCGCCACGGCTCGGGTTTCTCCGACCGACACTGCATGCACCCATAGCACCGGCCGCGCATCGACAGCCGCCGAATCGTCGATGTCTCCCGCGTTGCGCGGATAGCGCCCGAAGCGTTCGCCCCAGTGCAATCCATATCCCGGCTCGCGCCGCGCCCGCAGGCGCAGTCGCAGCAGGACCAGTGGCAGCGCCAGCCACCAGGCTGCCGTATAGACCGACCGTGGCCATGCCTGCAGCATTCGCTTCATTTGCTTCATTCGCTTCAGACCAGCGAGCGCCCGGTCAGGCGGGAGAGAATCGCCAGCGGACTGGCTTGCCGGTCGTATTGCTGCAACGCCGGCAGGTGCATGGTTTGCTCCAGCATGAACTGGCCGGACATCACCGCATGCGAGGTCTGATCGGAAAAGCAGATCCAGGATGCGCCCGGTGGAAACGCCATCGTCACTTGCCGCGCTGATCCTTGATAGGCCAGGTCGGACTTCATGCCATCATGCAGCTGCAGCATCAGGTGATCGTATTCGCTGCGCAGGTTCTTGGTGATGCCGAGCGCATGCAACCCCTTCGCCTGCCAGCTGCGATAGGGCTTGCCGCGCGGCAGAAAATGCCGGGCCACGGCGTCGAAGGGCTCGCCCACCCGCCATACACGGGGCAGGCCATCCGGGTTGACGTTGGTAAAGACCCGCAGGATGCGTTCGCCATGATTCGGCCGCGACGGGAAGGCATCGACATGCAGACGCCGGTCGTCGGCGCGCCAGGATTGTGCGCGGGTCTCGACTTTTGCCGGCCGGTAGCTGGTGGGCGCCATGCGCAGCGCGGCGCCGTACTGCGGCAGCATGCCGTCGATCAGGGTCCGCGCCTGCGCGCGGAACCGCGCCACCATCTGCGTCAGTGCCGCCAGCGTGGCGGCGTCGCCCTGCGCGCCCTTCAGGTGGCCGGCGTTGTCGAGGCTGATGTTGCGGCTCTTCGGGGCGCGCAGCGCCGGTGTCAGCAATGCCTGTTCGGCCGGTTCGAGAACGAAGGAAAGCTGCGGCAGGAACAGCACCTTGCCGGATTCGAGCGCGGCAATCGTCTCCGGTGGCAGCGGTGCGGCATCCCACGATGCTTGCGCCAGGGTCAGGATCTGATTGCCGGGTGAATCGGGCTGTGGTTGCGTCATGTACGATGTCTTTCGGTGGCGCGGGCCGGGTGCCCGCCGATGGCAAGTGCATCATTGGTGGATGGCAGGCCAGTGGCAGCCGACATTATGCCGGGTCGCCGAGCAGGCGTTGCACCGCATCGGTGACTTGCTCCACCGTCGGCGGGCTGCCGGCATCGCCCAGGTTGATGATGCGGGGCGACCAGTTACCCTCGGTTTTCCAGCGCGGCGAATCGCAGTACAGCTCCACGGTCGGCCGCGCGAAGGCAGCGGCGATGTGGGTCAAACCGGTATCGACGCCGATCACCAGCGCCGCGCGTTGCGCCAGCAGCACCGCATCCATCATCGCCAGCTTCGGCAGGACGACGGCACCCGGAATGCCCGCGGCAAGGTGGTGGGCAGCGGTTTTTTCGGCAGCCGACCCCCAGGGCAGCAGCACAGGCAGGCCTCGCTCGGCCAGTAACTTGCCGATGGCGATCCAGTGCGCGGGCGCCCATCCTTTTTCGATGCGGGCGGTGGCATGGAAAAACACCGCATAAGGCGAGCCCGGCAGCCAGCCGCCGGCAGCAAGCGAGACCGTCGGCGCTGCCATGGCAAAATCCGGCGGCGCCGCGACGATCGCACCTGCTGCCGCCCCTTCGTCCGGTGCCGCATCGAGAGCGTAGCCAAGGGCCTGCGCCGCCACGGTGCGAGCGCGTGAGACCGCATGCGCATGCAGCCCCACCGGAATGCTATGCGTATGAAAGATGCGAGACACCGGTTCATAGCCGGAGCCCGCGGTGGCGTTCGCCAGACCGATCCGCCTTCCGCCCGGCGCCAGGCGCGCCATGCGCATCACGACTGCCGTCTTGAACAGGCCCTGGGTGTCGAACACCACATCATAGGACTCGGCCCGCAGGTCGTGCCAGAACCGCGCCAGCTCGGCGCGGGTGGCGCGGCTGCCGAGCGAACGCCGCCAGCGCCGCAGCGCGAACGGCACGATGCGCCGCACTCCCTGGTTCAACCGTACCAAGGGCACGTAGGCTTCTTCCACCACCCAATCGATCCGGGCGGCCGGATAGTGGCGCAGGATGTCGGCTACCATCGGCATGTTGTGCACCACGTCTCCCAGGGACGACACCCGCACGATCAGGATGCGCATCGGGGCAGGCCTTGGGTCATGTCTCGACTCATGCTTCGACTCATGCTTCGACTCATGCTTCGACTCATGCTTCGACTCATGCTTCGACCCACGCTTCGGCGCTTGCTTGCATCCCCGCCGCGATCCATGCAGCGAATCAATACGGCAGACGGGCAGCCGGCATCGCCGCCAGGATCACCGCCCGGAATGCCTCCTGGATGCGCGACAACGCCGCCGCTGATTCCGCCTCGAAGCGCATCACCACCACCGGCGTGGTATTGGAGGAGCGCGCCAGGCCGAAGCCATCCGGATATTCCACCCGCAGGCCGTCGATGGTGATGATGCGATCGGCGCCCTCGAACCTGGCTTCGCGTCGGAGGCGATCGATCAGGGCGACGTTTTCGCCTTCCTGCAACGCCAGATGCAGCTCCGGCGTGCTCATCGATTGTGGCAATCCATTGAGCAGCGCCGAGGGATCGGCAACCCGGGCCAGCAGCTCCAGCAGTCGCGCACCGGCATACAACCCGTCGTCGAAGCCGTACCAGCGGTCCTTGAAGAAGACATGGCCGCTCATCTCGCCGCCCAGCGGCGCGCCGGTCTCGCGCAGCTTTGCCTTGACCAGCGAATGGCCGGTCTTCCACATCAGGGGGACGCCGCCACGGGCCGTGATCCACGGGGCCAGGTGCCGGGTGCACTTGACGTCGTACAGGATCTCGCGGCCCGGATGGCGCGTCAGCACGTCTTCGGCGAACAGCATCAACTGCCGGTCGGGATAGATGATCTGGCCGTCGCGGGTGACCACGCCCAAGCGGTCGCCATCGCCGTCGAAGGCCAGGCCGATCTCGGCATCGCCCTCCTGCAGCGCGCGGATCAGGTCCTGCAGGTTTTCCGGATGGGCCGGATCGGGATGATGGTTCGGAAAATTGCCGTCCACCTCGCAAAACAGTTCGCTGACTTCGCAACCCAGGGCGCGATACAGGTCGCCGGCAAAGGCGCCGGCCACGCCGTTGCCGCAATCGATGACGATCTTCATCGGCCGCGCCAGGCGCACGTCGCCGACGATTCGCGCCTGATAGGCGGCTGCAATGTCATGCGTGCGGTAGCTGCCGCGGCCGTCCGGTGGCTGCGGCAGATTGCCGGCAACAATCACCTGATAGAGCGCGGTGATGGTTGCGCCATGAATCGCCTCGCCTGCCAGCACCATCTTGAAGCCGTTGTAATCCGGCGGATTATGGCTGCCGGTGACCATGATGCCGGAACGCGCCTCCAGCACGTGGGTGCCGAAATACACCATTGGCGTGGCGACCACGCCGAGATCGATGACGTCGATGCCGGCGTCACGCAGGCCGTCGGCCAGCGCTGCAGTCAGTTCCGGCCCGGACAGCCGGCCATCACGGCCGATGACGGCGCAGCGCTCGCCCTTGGCGGCCACGGCCGCACCGAAGGCATGCCCGATCTGGCGCGCCACCGACGCGTCGAGCGTCTTGCCGACAATGCCGCGGATGTCGTAAGCCTTGAAGATGCCGGGGGAAAGCGTCATGGCAGAGGACGGCTGCATCATGCGCGCAACGACTCGAGCGTCTGGCCCGATCCCAGCCATTCCTTTACCCAGCCCGGCTTGCGGCCACGTCCGCTCCAATGCAATTGTCCCTGGTCCGGATGTTGATAATGATTGGCCGGTTTGCCATTCCTGCTTTTACCCTGTGCGCCCAGAATGTCTTTCAATGGCACGCCAAGTTTCTGGGCAATTGCCAGGATTTCATCGCGGGCCCGGGTCAATTCTTCGTCTTCCCGTTTCTTGACTTCGCGTTGGATCTTGTCTTCCAGGTCGCGCAGTTCCGCGAGATTCATGTTCGATAGATTCATGATCGTTCCTTTCAAATGAGGGTGCGCAGCCGCTGATCGGCGCGCTATTTTCTTTTACCAAAAATCATCCAGCGTGGTGCGCGAAATCGCACGATCCTTGCATATAGCCAGACATAACTGATGATGAACAGCCCGCAGAATGTCATCAATGCGCCAGTATGCCGCCACAGCAATGTCGCGGGAATTACCGCCATCAACGATATCAGCCAGAGATAGGGCGAGGTCAATGCATTGCGATGCATGAGCGCACGCGCATCGCGCCGACCGACCGTCCAGTGCACGATGCGGCGGAAGATCAGGCTATGCAGATGAATGCCGTCCGGCATGCTGGGGGAATGACCGCGCAGGAACAGCCGGCGATACACCGAGAAAAGCGTTTCGAACACCGGATAGATCAGCAGCAATGCGGCATACCAGGTCGATACCTGCGGATTGCGCATTACCAGCAGGATCGATAGTTCGCCCAGCATGAAGCCAAGAAAGTAGGCGCCGCCGTCGCCCAGAAAAATCAGGCCGGCCGGATAATTGAAGACGAAGAATCCGGCAGTCGCGCCCGCCACCATCAATGCTGCCACCAGTACGAACATGTCGCCGACCTGCAATGCCACATAACCCAGAGACAGCAGCATGCAGATCGAGACCGCGCTGGCCAATCCATTGAAACCGTCGATGATGTTGACCGCATTGGCAATGCCGGCAACTGCCAGCACCGTCAGTGGCAAGCCAATCCAGAATGGATGCAGTTTCCAGAGGCTGCCGATCCAATCGATGTGTTCGATGCGGGCATCGAGCAAATAAAAACCGAGGACGGCGGCCACCATGGTGAGCAGCAGACGGCGGTTGGCGCTGACATTCTTGGTCCAGTCTTCGACGATGCCGCCGCCAAAGGCTACGCTGGAACACAGCAGAAGCAGGGCGATCCACTTGCCGATCAGCGGCTCGCGCCACATGGTGTAGGCGCCGGTGATCAGGACGGCGGCGAAAATGCCGATGCCGCCGATGCGCGGCACCGCTGCCAGGTGGACTTTCTGGACACTCGCGAGATCGGAGTCGAGCGTGGCGACATGCCGTTTGCCCAGCTTGATGATCAGCAAGGTACAAATTGCCGAGAGATAAAAACTGATGAGAAAAGAAGCCATCTTCTTATTGTTGTCGATGCCGGGCATCGGGAATCGTGGGGCCGGATTCGGGTCGACCGTCGATAGTGCCTGGTCACGGCGTTACCGGATGCTCCCCATTACCGGTGGCCGGCCCATGATAACGCACTCGCCCTGCGCCCCATGCCAGGCATGGGCGCGGCGGCGCCGGACCTCAGGCAATCGTCGGCACGATCCCTGCCTTATTTCAGTCGCCCGTAGATGTCGTCGAAGCGCACGATGTCATCCTCACCCAGGTAGGGCCCGCACTGCACCTCGATCAACGCCAGATCGTCGTCGGTGGTATTGGCCAGCCGATGGCGATGGCCGGCGGGAATGTAAGTCGACTGATTCGCTTCCAGCCGCACCGTCTGTTCGCCGTTGACGACCTCGGCCACGCCGGAGACGACGATCCAGTGTTCGCTGCGATGGTGATGCATCTGCAGCGACAGCGAGGCACCGGCCTTGACGACGATGCGCTTGATCTTGAAGCCGGGCCCCTCTTCCAGGACCGTGTAGGTACCCCAGGGGCGCGAGACCGTCCGGTGCAGGCTGTGTGCTTCATGACCACCGGCCTTCAGGCGGCTGACCACTTGCCGCACTTCCTGGCTGCTGGCCTTGTCGGCCACCAGCAACGCGTCGGGCGTGTCGATGATCAGCAGGTTGTCCAGCCCGATGGCAGCCACCAGGCGGTGCTGGCATTCGATGTGCGTGTTGCGGCTGTCGATGACGATGGTCTGCAGGGCATCGGCCTGGGTATTGGTGGTGTTGCCGAATTCATCGGGCACACTGGCATCGGCCACCGCACTCCAGGCACCGATGTCGCTCCAGCCGAAGTCGCCCGGAATGGCAACGATGGCAGATGCCTTTTCCATGACGGCATAGTCGATCGAGATGCTGTCGAGCGCACCGAAGGCTTCCGGCAGGTCGACCCGGTCGCCGGAAGTCTGCGCTTGCTGCCACACTGCTTCTGCTGCGGCCATCAGCGTCGGACTGCAGGTGCGCAGGGCAGCAAGAATGGTGGAAGCCTGGAAGCAGAACATGCCGCTGTTCCAGACATAATTGCCGGACGCCAGGTAGCCGGCGGCCGTCTCCTGGTCCGGCTTTTCGACGAAGCGGCGCACCGCGAACGCATGGGCACCGATGCTCTCGCCCATTTCGATGTAGCCGAAACCGGTTTCCGGCCCGGTCGGGCGGATGCCGAACAGGACCAGCGCGCCGTTCCGGGCGGCGGCCTCGGCCCGCTTGACGGCCTGGTGAAAGGCCGGCGTGTCGGTGATCAGATGGTCCGCCGGCAGCACCAGCAGACACGCCTGCGGGTCGCGTGCCTGTGCCCAGAGCGCCGCCAGGGCGATGGCGGGCGCGGTGTTGCGGCCGGCCGGCTCGAGCAGGTAGGTCGGCTTCACGTCCTGCGCCGCCAGCTCGTCGCGCGACAGAAAGTAATAATTCGTGTTGGTGACGATCAGCGGCGGCGTGAAGTCGCATACCGACAATGCCCGCTCGTAGGTCTGGGTCAGCAAACTCTTGTTGCCACCGATCTTCATGAACGGCTTCGGATGCGATTCACGTGATACCGGCCAGAGCCGGGTACCGGCACCGCCGGAGAGGATGATGGGAATGAGCATGTCGATGTCCTCTGCGCGCCCTCGGGCGAGATGAAATTGTGGTGTCAGGTGGCAGGCGCTGGCGCTGGCGCTGGCGCTGGCGGGCCCATGCTTACCCGGCCGGGCGCAGGCATTCGTCGAGCGCTTCGGTCCAGTGGGGCAACGGACCAAAGCGCTCGATGAAACGCCCGCAGGACAGCCGGGAATTGACCGGCCGCTGCGCCGGTACCGGATAATCGGCCGCAGCGATCGGCTCGACCCGCACCTGCGATGCCCGCGGGCCGGCTGCGACAATGCGGCTGGCAAACCCGTGCCAACTGGTGCTGCCCTGCGCCGTCAGGTGGCAGACGCCACCTAGCTCCTGCCAGCGCGCAGCATCGATCTGCCATGTCGCCTGCGGTAAGTCAGGCGCGGCGCACAGTCGCTCGATGGCGGCCAGGGTGCCTCGCGCAATTGTACGGGACCAGGTCGGCGCGCCGTACTGATCGGCCACAATCCTTAACAGTTCCCGCTCACCGGCCAGGCGCTCGATCGTCTTCAGAAAATTCTTGCCGCGCTGCCCGTAGACCCAGCTGGTGCGCAGGATCAGGTGCGCTACGCCGCTGGCCCGGATTGCTTCCTCACCGGCCAGTTTGCTGCGGCCATAGACATTCAACGGTCCGGTGGCATCGGTCTCCAGGTACGAGCCATCCCTGGCGCCATCGAAGACATAATCGGTCGAATAATGAATCAGTGCCGCGCCCAGCCGCCGCGCTTCTTCGGCCAGGACGCCCGGCGCCTCGCCATTGATGCGCATGGCCAGGTCCGGCTCGCTTTCGGCCAGGTCGACGGCGGTATGGGCCGCCGGATTGATGATCAGCGCCGGCTGCACGGCGCGCACCACGGCGCGCACCTGCGCCAGGTCGGCCAGATCCATGCCGCTGCGGTCGAGCGCGATGATTTCCAGGCGCGGATCGTTTTGTGCCTGCTCCGCCAGCAGCGCTGCCAGGGCATGCCCGACCTGACCATTGACGCCGGTGACGAGAATTCTCATGCCGCAGCTCTTCTGCTGCCACGCGCCAGCCATGCAACGCGGCTTGCAGTGCTCATGCTGCATTCCTCATTCGAACACCTCGGCGTCGGCCAGCGCGATGCCGAGCTGATCTTTTGCCGACAGCAGCGGCGCGCCATCGATCGGCCAGTCGATGCCGATGGCCGGATCGTTCCAGGCAATGCAGCGCTCGTGCTCCGGCGCCCAATAGTCGGTGGTTTTGTAGAGGAATTCGGCGTGCTCGCTCAGCACCACGAAACCGTGGCCGAATCCTGGCGGAATCCATGCCTGGCAGCGGTTCTCGGCCGACAGATGCATGCCGGCCCATTTGCCGAAAGTGGGCGAGGATTTGCGCAGGTCGACGGCGACATCGAAGACTTCCCCCGCAGTCACCCGCACCAGCTTTCCCTGCGGCTGGCGGATCTGGTAGTGCAGGCCGCGCAGCACGTTGCGGGCGGAACGGGAATGATTGTCCTGCACGAATTGCAGCGGCACGCCATCCAGGCCGGCGCCTGCGCCAGGCGGCAAGCTGGCCAGAAAACTGCGCTGATTGAAACTCTCGTAAAAAAACCCGCGCGCGTCGCCGAAGACTTTCGGCGCGAACAACAGGACCTCGGGCAAGGCAGTGGCAATGGACTGCATGGTCAAAACACCGTCTCTTTCAGGATGCGCTGCAGATAATGGCCGTAGCCATTCTTGGACAGCGGTTTGGCCAGCGCCTCGAGCTGCGCGGCGCTGATGTAGCCCTTGCGATAAGCGATTTCTTCCGGGCAGGCGACTTTCAGGCCCTGGCGCTTTTCGATGGTCGAGATGAACTGCGCCGCTTCCAGCAGCGAATCATGGGTGCCGGTATCGAGCCAGGCCATGCCACGGCCCATCAGTTCGACATTCAGCTCGCCGCGCTCCAGGTAGATCCGGTTCACGTCCGTGATTTCCAGCTCGCCCCTGGCCGATGGCTTGATCTCGCGGGCGATGTCGCATACCTGATCGTCGTAGAAATACAAACCGGTGACGGCATAGTTTGACTTTGGCTGCGCCGGTTTTTCATCGATCGAGATCGCGCGCCGCTGATCGTCGAATTCCACCACGCCATAACGCTGCGGGTCCTCGACGTGATAGGCGAAGACAGTCGAGCCGCGCGTGGCGTCGGATGCCTCGCGCAACTGCCGGTCGAATGCATGGCCATAGAAGATGTTGTCGCCCAGGACCAATGCCGAGGGCTGGCCACCGACGAAATCGCGGCCGATGATGAAGGCTTGCGCCAAGCCGTCCGGCGATGGTTGCACCGCGTATTGAAGGTCGATGCCCCACTGGTTGCCGTTGCCCAGCAGATCCTGGAAACGCGGCGTGTCCTGGGGTGTCGAGATCAGCAGGATCTCGCGGATACCGGCCAGCATCAACGTCGTCAGCGGGTAGTAGATCATCGGCTTGTCGTACACCGGCAGCAGTTGCTTCGAGACCGAGGTCGTCACCGGATACAACCTGGTGCCTGAACCACCGGCCAGGATGATGCCGCGGCGCTTCGATGGCGCTTGGCCAAGCGTGGATTGCGTGCTCACATGTTCCCCTTTTGATGCGATGTCGACCCGTCGCGCGCGCCGTAGTTACGCTCGACCCATTTCAGGTAATCACCGGATTGCACGTCAGCCACCCAGGGCTGATGGTCCAGATACCACTGCACCGTCTTGCGGATGCCGCTGTCGAATGTTTCGGCCGGTGTCCAGCCGAGTTCACGCTCGATCTTGCGGGCATCGATGGCATAGCGACGATCATGGCCGGGGCGATCCTGCACCCGCGTGATCTGTGCCCGGTAGCTGTGGCCGTCGGCTTTCGGACGCAATGCGTCGAGCAGATCACACAGGGTGTGCACCACTTCCAGGTTCGCCTTCTCGTTCCAGCCGCCGATGTTGTAGACCTCGCCCGTCACGCCTGCTTCCAGCACCCGCCGGATCGCCGCGCAATGGTCGCCGACATACAGCCAGTCCCGCACCTGCTGCCC
>JAYTLK010000072.1:0-4516 GCA_043729515.1 Herminiimonas sp. | reverse complement strand
TCAATGCGCGCACCAGCGCCTCGGCCTGCGCCGGGGAGCGCAGCAATCGGTCCTGCAGGGCCGAGACGGTGTCGATGCCCTCGTCCGTCATCAGCGCCTGCAGCCGTTGGCACAGCGCCGGCCGGGCGAAGCCCCGGAAATCGGCGCCATGGATCTGGTACAGCGCTTCGAGCAGCAGATCGGTTTCGAGCTGCACGATCCGGTCGGCGCCATCACCGGCGACGGCCGCGCGCAATGCTGGCGCCGATCTCCCGCCGAAGCGGGTCATTCCGATAACCATACGCGCATCAGCGACAGCAGTTGCGCGACGTCGACCGGCTTGGTGATGTAGTCCGATGCGCCGGCGGCGAAGCACTTGTCACGGTCGCCCTTCATCGCCTTCGCGGTCAGGGTGATGATCGGAAGCGACTTGAATTGGTGGATGCTGCGAATTGCCCGCATCGTGTCGTAGCCATCCATCTCCGGCATCATGATGTCCATCAGAACGATTTCGATGGACGGATCTTTTTCCAGCAGCTCGATGCCGTCGCGGCCGTTTTCCGCGAACAAGACGACCATCTGCTGGCGCTCGAGCACGGTGGTCAGTGCAAAAATATTGCGCAAGTCGTCGTCAACGATCAACACCTTGCGACCCACCAGATCGCCTTCGCTGACATGCATGTCTTCCAGCATGCGGCGCTGGCGATCCGGCAGGCTGGCCGGCGAGCGGTGCAGGAACAGCGCTGTTTCATTGAGCAGCCGCTCCGGTGAACGGGCATCCTTGATGACGATGGTCTTGGCAACCCGCGAGAGCTTCGCGACTTCCTTGCGATCAAGATCCTTGGCGGTGTAGATCACTACCGGCAGGTCATGCTGCGCCGGATTCTTGCTGATGGTGTCAAGCAGCGTGAAGCCATCGATGTCCGGCAAGGTCAGGTCCAGCACCATGCAATCGAAGCGGCCGGCATTCAACGCGTCAAGCGCTTTCTGGCCGGTGTCGACTGCCGTGATCAGCAAATCGTCGTCGCCGATCAGTTCGACGATCCGCTGCCGCTGGACCGGATCATCCTCGACCACCAGCAAGCTGCGCTTTGTGCGGATCAGGAACTGCTGGATGCGGCTGATTTCCTCATCCAGCCGTTCCAGCGACACTGGCTTGACCAGAAACGAAATGGCGCCCTTACGCAGACCCCGTTCGCGTTCGACGGAATTTGACAGGATGTGGACCGGAATATGCCGGGTCGTCGGGTCGCGCTTCAACCGGTCCAGGACCGTGAAGCCGTCCGCATCCGGCAGGTCGATGTCGAGCAGGATGGCGGTCGGCAGGTAGTCCCGCGCCAGGGTCAGCGTGGCGTCGCCGCTGAAGGTGACCACTCCCTTGAAACCTTTTTCGCGTACCCGGTCGAGCAGCACCTTGGCAAAGCGCGGATCGTCTTCCACGATCAGGATCGCGGCATCGCCCGGCGCGATCAGGTTCCGGTCGTCGAAAGCGGTTTCAGTTTGCACGAACGGCAGCACGTCCTTGTCGCTGCCGGCGAAGATCGGCGTCGATTCGGCGGCTGGCGCGACTTGCGGACCGGCCGGGCGGAAAGTTGGCGCATTCAGCATCTGCGGCGACACCGATTGCAGCAACGGCGCCTGCTGCAGCGTGCCCGGGCGGTTGTATGGCAGGAAGAGGGTGAAGGTACTACCGACCCCGACCGCGCTCGTCACGCGAATTTCTCCGCCCAGCAACCGCGCCAGTTCACGGCTGATCGACAGGCCCAGGCCCGTGCCGCCGTAACGCCGTGCGGTGGAGCCGTCGGCTTGCTGAAATGCCTCGAAGATCAGCTGCAGCTTGTCGGCGGCAATGCCGACACCGGTGTCGGTGACTGAATACGCCAGCACGCCATCGGCGCGGTCCAGATACGGATGGTCGACCGTCCAGCCATGTTCTGCCAGGCCGATCCGCAGATGCACTTGGCCATGCGCCGTAAACTTGAATGCGTTCGACAGCAGGTTCTTCAGGATCTGCTGCAAGCGGGTGGTGTCGGTCACCATTGCCGGCGGCAGTTGCGGCTCGAGCGTGATGGCAAAGTTGATGTGCTTGGCTTCTGCCATGTGACGGAAGGTGCGTTCGACATAATTCGCCAGGACCGCGAAGCGCGATTCGGACAGTTCCAGTGTCACGGTCCCGGATTCGATTTTCGACAGATCCAGAATGTCGTTGATCAGAGTGAGCAAATCGCTGCCGGAACCGTAAATCGTCTTTGCATACTCGACCTGGTTCGACAACAGATTACCGACCGGATTGTCGCTCAGCTGCTGCGCCAGGATCAGCAGACTGTTGAGCGGCGTGCGCAACTCATGCGACATGTTGGCCAGGAATTCCGATTTGTATTTCGACGACAAGGTCAGCTGCGTGGCTTTTTCCTCCAGCGCGATCTTGGCCTGTTCCACTTCGCGGTTCTTGCGTTCCACCTCGCTGTTCTGGTCCGACAGCAGGCGTGCTTTTTCCGCCAGTTCCTGGTTGGTTTGCTGCAGCTCCTGCGCCAGCGACTGCGATTGGGTCAGCAGGCTTTCGGTGCGGGTGTTGGCCTCGATGGTATTCAAGACCACGCCGATGGTTTCCATCAGCTGATCCAGGAAACCCATGTGGGTCTGCGTGAAACGATCGAGCGACGCGATCTCGATGACGGCCTTGACCTGCTGCTCGAAGAGAATCGGCAACACCACGATATTGGTCGGCGGCGCCGCACCCAGCCCGGAGGAAATGCTGATGTAATCCCGTGGCACGTTGGTCAGCCAGACCCGGTTCTTCTCGACCGCGCACTGGCCCACCAGGCCCTCGCCGGGTGCAAACGAGGTCGGCACGTCGCTGTTCGGGCGATAGCCGTAGCTGGCGATCATCTGCAGGCGCGCCTGCATCTGCGCAGAATCCATCATGTAGAACACGCCGTGATGGGCGGACACCAGCGGCGCGAGTTCCGACAGGATCAGCTTGGTCACGGTTTCGAGATCGCGCTGGCCTTGCAGCTGCCGGGTGAAGCGGGCCAGGTTGGTCTTGAGCCAATCCTGCTCGGCGTTCTTTTGCGTCGTCTCCTTCAGGTTGCGGATCATCTCGTTGATGTTGTCCTTCAGATCCGACACTTCGCCACGCGCCTCCACCTGGATCGAGCGCGACAGGTCGCCCCGGGTCACGGCGGTCGCCACTTCGGCGATCGCTCGCACCTGGGTAGTCAGGTTGGCTGCCAGCTGATTGACGTTTTCAGTCAAGTCCTTCCAGGTTCCCGATGCACCCGGCACGCTGGCCTGGCCGCCAAGCTTTCCTTCCACGCCCACCTCGCGCGCAACCGTCGTCACCTGGTCGGCAAACACCGCCAGCGTATCGGTCATCTCGTTGATGGTGTTGGCAAGGGACGCGATCTCGCCTTGCGCTGCCACCGTCAGTTTTTTCTTCAGGTCGCCTTTCGCCACGGCAGTCACCACTCCGGCAATTCCGCGTACCTGGGCCGTGAGGTTGGCGGCCATGAAGTTGACGTTCTCGGTCAAGTCCTTCCAGGTGCCGCCGACACCTTTTACCTGCGCCTGGCCACCGAGCTTTCCTTCGGTGCCGACCTCGCGCGCCACCCGGGTGACTTCGGAGGCAAAGGATGACAATTGATCCACCATCACGTTGATGGTGTCCTTCAGTTCCAGGATTTCTCCTTTCACGTCGACCGTGATTTTTTTCGACAGGTCGCCGTTGGCAACAGCCGTCGTTACTTCGGCGATGTTACGCACCTGACCCGTCAGATTCGAGGCCATGAAGTTGACGTTGTCGGTCAAGTCCTTCCAGGTGCCGGAGGCGCCCGGCACGTTGGCCTGGCCACCCAGCCGGCCCTCGGTACCGACTTCGCGCGCCACCCGCGTCACCTCCGATGCAAACGACCGGAGTTGATCCACCATCGTGTTGATGGTGTCCTTCAGTTGCAAGATCTCGCCGCGCACGTCGACCGTGATTTTTTTCGACAAGTCGCCATTGGCCACGGCGGTAGTCACGTCGGCGATGTTGCGCACCTGAGAGGTCAGGTTGCCGGCCATCGAGTTTACCGAGTCGGTCAAATCCTTCCAGGTACCGGCCACCCCCGGCACGTTCGCCTGGCCGCCCAGTTTTCCTTCGGTGCCAACTTCGCGCGCTACCCGCGTCACCTCGGAGGCGAAGGAAGACAACTGATCGACCATCACGTTGATGGTGTTCTTCAGTTCCAGGATCTCGCCCTTGACGTCGGCCGTGATTTTTTTCGATAGATTGCCGTTCGCAACCGCGGTCGTCACCTCGGCAATGTTACGCACCTGGCCAGTCAGGTTAGAGGCCATGAAGTTCACGTTGTCGGTCAAGTCCTTCCAGGTGCCACCGACGCCCTTGACCTGCGCCTGGCCACCGAGTTTTCCTTCGGTGCCGACTTCGCGTGCCACCCGCGTGACTTCAGAAGCAAACGACGACAACTGATCCACCATCACGTTGATGGTGTTCTTCAATTCCAGGATCTCGCCTTTCGCATCGGCCGTGATCTTC
>JAYTLK010000071.1:0-29232 GCA_043729515.1 Herminiimonas sp. | reverse complement strand
GTCGTGCTGCGCCATGTGATTGAGCAGTCCCAGCCAGACGGTCGGCACGCCTGCCGAAAAAGTCACCTGTTCCTGCTCGAACAATTCATAGACCGACTTGCCATCGAGGGCCGGGCCTGGAAACACCATCTTGGCGCCAGTCAGCGGTACCGAATACGGTAGCCCCCAGGCATTCACATGGAACATCGGCACCACGGGCAATACCGTGTCACGTGCGGACACGTTCAGGGAATCGGGCATGGCCGAGGCATAGGAATGCAGCACGGTGGAGCGATGCGAATACAGCGCGCCCTTCGGATTGCCGGTCGTCCCCGACGTGTAGCACAGGCTCGATGCGGCATTCTCGTCGAACAGCGGCCAGGTGTAGTCCGGCGAACTCGCTGCGAGCAATTCTTCGTAGCACATCAAATTCGGGATCGTGGTCTCGGCCGGCATGCGGTCGCGATCGGCCATCAGGATGAAACCCTTGACCGTCTTGCAATGCGCAGCAAAGGCTTCGACCAGTGGCAGGAAACTCAGGTCGAACAGGATGAACTGGTCTTCCGCATGGTTGGCGATGTAGGCCACCTGATCCGGATGCAGCCGCGGATTGATCGTGTGCAGGACTGCGCCCGAGCCGGAAATCGCGTAATACGCTTCCAGATGCCGATAGCCGTTCCAGGCGATCGTGCCGACCCGTTCGCCCATGCCGACGCCGAGTGTTTGCAATGCATTTGCCAACTGCTTGGCGCGCCGATGGCAGTCGCGGTACGTGTAGCGGTGGATGTCGCCTTCAACCCGGCGCGACACGATTTCATTGTTGCCGAAGTAGCGATCGGCATGTTCGATGATGCTCGAAATGAGCAACGGACGATCCATCATCTGTCCCATCAACGGACTTTGCGGGTACTGCGCCATCGTGTCTCCTGCCGGTATGTGTTTTTTTATAGGACGGATTTTTGTACGCCCGTGCTATTACCGTCAATGAATTTCGATGGTGCATCGCACCAGACCGAATTCACGATCCGTTTTCTACGTGTTTTCCACAGCGGCGGCCGCTTTGTAAAGACTGTTTTTTGGACTGCGCATCACGCGCCGCAACATGGGCTCGAATGTTGCGAGCGGCAGCGTGTCGTACGCCGGGTCAAACGACGGCGCATCGTATTTTTCGCAGAACGCAAGCGTCTGGTCGTAGGTCGCCTGGCCGGCGAAACGGTCGCGCAGATTGCGGTCCATGCCAAGGTGATGAAAAAAGTAGTAACCCTGGAAAATGCCGTGTTTCTCGATCATGCTGAAGTTTTCTTCGCTGACGAAAGGCTTCAGGATCGCCGCGGCAATGTCGGGATGATTGAAGCTGCCGAGCGTGTCACCGATGTCGTGCAGCAGCGCGCAGACGATGTATTCCTCATCCTGGCCGTCGCGCAGGGCGCGGGTGGCGGTCTGCAGGCTGTGCGTCAGACGATCGACCGGAAAGCCGCCGTAGTCGCCGTCCAGCAGTCGCAGGTGCGCCAGCACCCGGTCCGGCAGTTTACGCGAGAAGCTCTTGAACTCCGCGCCGATTTTTTGCCAGTCTTCGGCGGTGCTTTGCTGCATGTCAGTGAAGGTGGCGGTGTCGTGCATGGTGTCTCCTGTCGTCGGGTCTATTGCCCCGTTTGATCGTATGGCAGCCGTTGCGAGTGCCGCGCATTGGAAGCGCTGCTGGCGCGTCGATGCGCTAGTCCCGGTACGATGGATCCTTGCGGTCAAGCCGGCGCAGCAGTCCGGGCCAGGCCAGCATGCCGCCCTTGCCTTTGGTCGCAGCGCGGGCCTGGGCAATGGCGCCGTCGATTATCTGCTGCGGAATGTGGATCAGCTCGGTGCCGCCGGACTGGGCGCGGATCTGGATGGTGCAGGCGGCCTCGAAAAAGTACATCGCCTGGAATGCATCGGCGATCGTCTTGCCGACGGTGAGCAGGCCATGGTTGCGCAGCATGAGGTAATTCTTGGTGCCCAGATCTGCCACCAGGCGCGGCTTTTCTTCTTCGTTCAAGGCCACCCCTTCATAGCCGTGATACGCCAGACTGGCGAGAATGAAGATCGATTGCTGGGACAGCGGGAGCACCCCTTCTTTTTGGGCTGACACTGCCACGCCATTGAGGCTGTGGACATGCAGGACGCACTGGGCATCGTGGCGCACGGCGTGGATTGCCGAGTGAATGGTGAAACCCGCCGGATTGACCGGGAATGGCGACTCTTCGATCTTGTTACCGTTCAGGTCGATCTTCACCAGGGAGGATGCGGTGATTTCGTCGAACATCATGCCGTAGGGATTGATCAGGAATTGATCTTCGGTACCGGGCACACGGGCAGTGATGTGCGTGAAGATCAGATCACTCCAGCCGAAATCGGCCACCAGCCGGTAACAGGCGGCCAGATCGACGCGGGTCTGCCATTCTTCCGGCGAGACGCGCTGCTGCATGGAGGGGATCTGTAGTTTTTCGGGTGCGTTCATGTGGTCTCCGGTTGTCTGTCAAAATGGGCCATGCCCTTTTTGTCGGCGCAGCCATGCTGCTGCCGTATTTTTTTCCCATTGTAGAACAATCCGATGAGCATTCATTCCGAGCCGATGCAGGCCGTGCCAAGCCCGGCGCCTGACGTCGATTCCCTGCCCTTCTCGCATTCCTTCGGCGATTTGCCACCGGCGTTTTACAGCCGGCTGCAACCGACGCCACTGCCTGCGCCGTATCTGGTCGGCATCAGCGAACAGGCAGCCGCCCTGGTCGGCCTCGACCCTGCGCTGTTGCGGGCTCCGGACGGCATCGCAGCGTTTTGCGGAAACATGATTCCTGCTGCAGCCAGGCCATTGTCAGCCGTGTATTCCGGCCACCAGTTCGGCGTCTGGGCCGGTCAACTCGGCGATGGCCGTGCGATCCTGCTCGGCGAATTGCCGGCGCCTGCAGTACCGGCGCCGCATGTGCTCGAACTGCAACTCAAGGGAGCCGGCGCGACGCCCTACTCCCGCATGGGAGACGGCCGCGCGGTCCTGCGTTCGTCGATCCGGGAGTTCCTGTGTTCCGAGGCAATGGCGGCACTCGGCATCGCCACTTCCCGCTCCCTGTGCGTTACGGGCTCCGACAAGATGGTGATGCGCGAGACGCCCGAGACCACCGCGGTCGTCACCCGCATGGCGCCCAGCTTCATCCGCTTCGGCTCCTTCGAACATTGGTATTACGCCGACCGCAAGGAAGAATTACGACTGCTGGCCGATCACGTCATCGACCGCTTCTACCCCGACCTGCTGGCCGCACCGAATCCGTACCAGGCCCTGCTGGCAGAGGTGTGCCGCCGCACGGCAGAAATGATCGCCGGATGGCAGGCGGTCGGCTTCATGCATGGCGTCATGAACACCGACAACATGTCGATCCTCGGCCTGACCCTCGACTACGGTCCCTTCGGTTTCATGGAAGCCTACGACGCCCGCCACATCTGCAATCACACCGACCAGCAGGGGCGGTATTCATATGCGATGCAGCCGCAGATCGGCCACTGGAACTGCGCGGCGCTGGCGCAGGCGCTGTTGCCGTTGATCGGCGAAGTCGACGATGCGCAGGCAGCGCTGGCGCAGTATCAGCCGGCCTACCTCGCCAGTTTCGGAGCCCGGCTGCACGCTAAACTGGGCCTGACGCAAACGCTGGGCGATGACTCACAACTGACCGATGCATTGTTCACTCTGCTGCAGACGAACCAGGTCGACTTCACGCTGTTCTTCCGCCGCCTGGGCAACCTGCGGCTGACAGAACCGGCAGCCGATGCGCCGTTGCGCGACCTGTTCCCGGATCGCCCGGCCTTCGACGCTTGGGCGGTACAATATCGGGCCCGTCTGCTGCAGGAAAACAGCGCCGACCCGCAGCGCAAGCTTGCAATGGACGCATGTAACCCAAAATACATCCTGCGCAATTATCTGGCCCAGGTCGCCATCGAAAAAGCGCAGAACAAGGATTTCACTGAAGTCGCTAACCTGCTCGCCGTGCTGGAACATCCCTTCGACGAGCAGCCCGAACATGAACACTATGCGGCCCTGCCTCCGGACTGGGCCGGTCACCTCGAGGTAAGTTGCTCATCATGACAAACAAAGTCGTCAAAACCGATGCCGAATGGCGCGCCCAGCTCGATACGCTGGATTACCAGGTCACCCGCCAGGCGCATACCGAACGTGCCTTCACCGGCCGCTTCTGGGATCATCATGAAGCCGGCATCTACACCTGCGTCTGCTGCAACACGCCGTTGTTCGCATCCGATGCGAAATTCGATTCCGGTTGCGGCTGGCCGAGCTATTTCACTGCCCTCGACCCGGCCAACGTGCGCGAGAATGTCGACCGCGCCCACGGCATGGTCCGCACCGAGATCGTCTGCAATGTCTGCGATGCCCACCTGGGCCACGTCTTCAACGACGGGCCGAAACCCACCGGCCTGCGGTATTGCATCAACGGCTCGGCATTGCGTTTCACGCCCCAGGGCGCCCTCGACGCCGGCGCCGTGACCAAGGCGTCTGCAACATGAAGTTCCTGTTCGACCTGTTTCCGGTGATCCTGTTTTTCATCGTCTTCAAATGGGGGGAAGGCCATGCAGCGGCGGCCCAGGGCTTCGGGCAGCAATATCTCTCCGGCCTCGTCTCGGGCAACGCCGGCGTGCCGCTGGACCAGGCGCCGATCCTGCTGGCCACTGCGGTGGCGATCCTGGCAACGCTCGGCCAGATCGGCTATCTGCTGCTGCGCCGGAAAAAAGTCGACGGCATGTTGTGGATGTCGCTGGGCATCATCGGCATCTTCGGCGGCGCGACGATCTATTTTCACAATGATCTGTTCATCAAGTGGAAACCGACGGTGCTGTACTGGTGTTTCGCCGTTGGCCTGCTGATCAGCCAGTTCATCCTGAAAAAGAACCTGATCCGCACGATGCTGGAGCAGCAGATGCGCTTGCCGGAACCGGTCTGGACCCGGCTCAGCCTGGCCTGGGCCGGTTTCTTCGCATTCATGGGCGTGCTGAACCTGGTCGTCGCGTTTAACTTCCCGACGGCGACCTGGGTCAATTTCAAGCTCTTCGCCGGCACCGGTCTGATGATTGCCTTCGTGATCGGGCAGACCATGTTCCTGTCGAAATACTTGAAGGATGCGCCATGAGCGCCGTGCAGGACGAACGCGAACGGCAGATCCGGGCACGCCTGGATGCAACTTTTGCGCCGACCGCCTGTCTGCTCGAGGATGAATCCGCGCAGCATGCGGGCCATGCCGGCGCGGCTGCGGGCGGCGGACACTACCGCTTGCGACTGGTGACCACGGCGTTCGAGGGGCAGGGCCGGGTCGCCCGGCATCGTCTGGTGTATGATTGCCTCCGCGATTTGATGCAAGCCGATATACATGCGCTGGCAATCACGGCGCTCACACCGTCCGAAGCCGAACGCTGATGCTTTTGCGGTGTGGCCGGCAACCTGCATGGCCCCGCCGCTGACTGCATGAACGTCGCAAAACGAATGTGTACGTCCACCAATGGCGTTGCGTGATGGTGCAAACGTATGGCCGGATCTGCATCAATCCCGTCAAACAGCCTGACCACCTGCTCGGCGCGCCTCGTTTGTTTTATTCGATCAACTGCATTATCTGTTTTCCCTTTTTTAGGATCTGACTATGACTTCAAAACCTGCTCGCTTGCTGGCAATCCTGTTTGCCCTGGCCGCTCTGCCCGTGATGGCGCAAAACCTCGCTGTGGTCAATGGCAAACCTGTCCCATCGTCCCGTGCAGAGGCCATGATCAAGCAGATGTCAACGCAGGGTCAGCAAGACACGCCGCAGCTGCGTGCGATGGTCAAGGATGAATTGATCAACCGTGAAATCCTGATCCAGGAAGCCGACAAACAGGGGCTGGGCAACAGCGCCGAGATCAAGAACCAGATCGACATCGCCCGCCAGTCGATCGTGATTCGCGCTTTGGTGACGGATTACCTGAAAAAGCATCCGGTGTCGGACGCTGAGATCAAGACCGAATATGACCGCTTCAAGGCGCAGGCCGGCGACAAGGAATATCATGCCCGCCATATCCTGGTCGAGAAGGAAGACGATGCCAAGGCAATCATTGCCAAGCTGAAATCCGGCAGCAAGTTCGAGGAACTGGCAAAGCAATCCAAGGACACCGGTTCGGCTGCCAATGGCGGCGACCTCGACTGGGCCTCCCCAGCGTCGTTCGTCAAGGAATTTTCGACTGCCATGACCGGCTTGCAGAAAGGTCAGATCACCGAAACCCCGGTCAAGACCCAATTCGGTTACCACGTTATCCGCCTGGAAGACGTGCGCCCGGCAAAGGTTCCGACCCTGGAAGAGGTCAAGCCGCAGATCGCGGAATCGTTGCAGCAGAAGAAACTGCAGGCATTCCAGCAGGAGTTGCGCGCCAAGGCCAAGATTTCTTGAACAACAACACGTGAGCTGAATCGCCGCAGCGCGGCTCTCTACAGCCTGCCTGCCGCGCCAGCAACACCCCGCAATCCCCGCCGGTCCTAGACCTTGCGGGGATTTTTCATGCGCGCCTCCTCTTGCTTGTGACTGCCTCCGGAATCCACGCCGCTTGTGCAAAAACCGCATATCGCGGATAGTCAAGGCAGCGCCGTCGTCTCGATACAGCGGCAGAAGACCAAGAATTATTCGGGGGAAGCAAGTGCAAACAACGACGCAAGCCGTGCCGCATCGACTCGTCATTGTCGGTGGCGGCGCCGGCGGACTGGAACTGGCCGTCAGGATGGGCAAGCGGCTGGGACGCCGCAATGTCGACGTCACGCTGATCGACGCGGCCCGCACCCACCTGTGGAAACCCCTGCTGCATCAGATCGCGGCCGGTACCCTGGACAGTCATGCCGACGAAATTCAGTACTACGCCCTGGCCCGCAACAATCATTTTCGCTTCCGGCTGGGACGCATGGACGGCCTGGACCGGGCCGGCAAACAGATCCACCTGAGCCCGACCACCGATGAGCACGGCGAAGAGTTGCTGCCACGGCAAGCAATTTCCTACGACACGCTGGTCATCGCGCTAGGCAGTCAGACCAATGATTTCGGTACCCCCGGCGCCCAGGAACACGCAATCATGCTCGACACGCCCGAGGCGGCCGAGCGCTTTCACCAGCGCATCATCAACAGCTGCCTGCGGGCACAGGCGGTCGGCGCCCGCCAGGCATCGAATCAATTTACGGTCGCCATCATCGGCGGCGGCGCCACCGGCGTCGAACTCTCGGCCGAGCTGCACATGATGAACCGGATCATGGCGACCTATGGCCTGTCGAGCGCGCTGCCGGGCCAGGATCTGAAGATTGCCATCGTCGACGCCGCGCCACGGCTGCTGCAGATGCTGCCGGAGCGGTTGTCGGCCTCGGTCACGCAGGAACTGCGTGGACTGAACATCGATGTCCACGTCAATGAAAAAGTGGTGGAGGTCAGTCGCGAAGGCGTGCGCATGGCCAGCGGCACCATGATTCCGGCCAGTATCGTGGTCTGGGCAGCAGGCATCAAGGCGCCCGATTTCCTGGCCGAGATCGATGGTCTGGAAACCAATCGCAGCAATCAGCTGGTCGTCGGCCGCAATCTGCAATCGACCCGTGACGCGAGCATCTTCGCCATGGGCGACTGCGCGGCCTGTCCGCAGGGCGAGGGCGAGCCCTTGGTGCCGCCACGGGCGCAGGCGGCCCATCAGCAGGCAGCCCTTTTGGCGAAATCCCTGACCCGCCATCTGCGCGGCAAGCCGTTGCTGGAATTCAAATACCGGGATCACGGCTCGCTGGTTTCGCTCGGCAACTACAGTACCGTCGGCTCCCTAATGGGAGCGATCGCCAGCGGCTCCGTGTTTATCGAAGGAAAAATCGCCAAGGCAATGTACTGGTCGCTGCACAAGCAGCATCAGCTTGCCGTCAGCGGCTTCATTCACACGGTGCTGGCGGTCTTTGCCGAGCTGATCGATTCGGCGCGTAATCCGCGGATCAAGTTGCACTGACTGCATCAATCGATCCATGTTTTCGCTCACAATTGGCGCTTCCGCTGCCCATCGAGCGAAAACGGTTTTAGCTTCTCGTTGCTCACCTGAATCCTGGCGCATTCAGCGTACAAGAAATTTTGGCACGCAACGCGAAGCAATATGATGGCTCTGTAACTTTCGGTAGAAATAAGCCCTTACCGTTGTTACAGTTCGTGTGTCCTCGGCGCGGTTCGAGGCGACGTTTGGGAGGCTGGACCTCAAGTCCAATCCCATACCATCAAAGGAAATTGATCATGCGCACTTTTCACTTCTCTCGCGGCGTCCTGTTCATCTCGACGCTCGCTGTCCTGTCATGCTGCCTCAGTAGCACCGTTTCTGCGCAAGAAACGCCATGGGCCGAGGGACATCCCCGCCGCGCCCAAGTACTTCAGCGTCTTGAAAACCAGAAGATTCGAATCGCTGTGAAGGTACGAACCGGTGAAATGAGCAGCGAGCGCGCCGCCGAATTGCTGGCCAAGGGTCGCCAGATACGTGATGAAGAGCGCCTGATGGCTGCACAGCATGGCGGCCACCTGACGAAAGCAGAGCAGGACGTGCTCAATCAACATGAAGACACTGTCAGCAGAGAGATTGGCGACTAAGCGCGATTGCATCAAAGCAGACTACGTTGTGCTGTGCAAATTCTGCTTCGCTTGTCACGTGTCGATTGCCAACATCCCGAATAGGAATATTTATGAAAAAACCCCGTCGTTTTCTAGTCGTAATATTTATTAGTTTGATGTCCGCCTACGGTATCGCACTCGCTGAAGAGGAGTGCTTCGATCCTCAGAAGCACCCTGACGACAACCTGTGCTTCAGGCGCAAGTATGAGCGCGAAGATACGAAATTAAACAAAAACTATAAAGAGTTGACCGCCAGGAGTTCAGCCCGTGAAAAGGAGACCTTGAAAGAAATTCAGCTTGTCTGGATAAAATTCAGAACTTTTGAGTGTGACTATGAAGCGTCGCTTTACGGAAGCGGCTTGAACCGGCCCGCGGCATTAGCACAATGCCTTATCCGAATGACAAAACAGCGCAACGAGGACTTCAAGCACGTGATCGAGGACGCGTCGATTCTCCGGCGCTAGCAATTCCTGCGCTCTCTGGATCATCGGTTGTGTCGCTTGATTACTTCATCCGATAGATGCGGGCCGGGTCTCAATACGTCATCGGCAGCGCCTGGGACGCCGGCTTCTTCACATCGGCAAATTTTGCGGCGAAATCGCTTGAGGCCATGCCGACATCGTTCTTCAGGGTTTGATCGGCGCCTTCCGCGATCAGCAATTCGGCCACGCTGTACCAGCCACCGCCGGCAGCCATCATCAGCGGTGTGGTGTTGTTGGGCGAGGCCGCATCGATGTAGGCCGATTTTTCGAGCAGCATCTTGACGATGTCCAGACTGCCCGACGCCGCGGCGTAATGGAGCGCAGTCCAGCCGGGTCGGTTCGGCTCGGCACCTTTGGCCAGCAACACCGCTACGGTTGCCGTGTCCTTCTTGTAGGCCGCCACCATCAATGCCGAGTCGCCGTTGACGGCCCGCGCCTCGATGTCGATTCCCGGCGCCGCCAGCAGCAGCGGCAGGCATTTGACGGCGTCGTTGCGCACTGCATACACCAGGGCAGGATCGCGCCGCTGCGGGTCGAGGGAGTTGGCATCGAAACCGCGTGCAATCAGCCCCTGCACTTCGCGCGGCAGGTCGAGCTGCAGCGCCTTGAAGAAGTCGTCGTAGGAGCCGGCGCTGGCCATCGGCAGGAAGCTGCCCGCGCAGATGAACAGGACGCCAGTCCCGAGCCGATGAAGAAGACGGCGGCGAGCTGCGCAAGCATGGGTTGGTTGATCGAAGCTTGCCATCGCTTATGCCTTCGCCGCAGCAAACAGACGGAAAAAATTTGCGGTCGTCGCCTGCGCGATGACCTCCACCGGCTCGCGGCGCAGTTCTGCAATGCATTCCGCCACATGCCGCACCAGGCCCGGCTCGTTGGTCTTGCCCCGATGCGGCACCGGCGCCAGGTAAGGCGCATCGGTTTCGATCAGCATGTGCGACAGCGGCACCACTCTGGCAACAGCCTGCAGATCGCGCGCGCTCTTGAAGGTGACGATACCGGAAAAGGAGATGAAAAATCCCATTTTCATGGCGGCTTCGGCCACCGCCTGGGATTCGGTAAAGCAATGCATTACGCCACCCGGCCCGCCGGCATCGGTACCGGCGCGTTCTTCCTGCATGATGCGAATCGTGTCCTCGGCAGCGGCGCGGGTATGAATGATGAGCGGCTTGCCGGTCGCGCGGGCGGCGCGGATGTGGACCCGGAACCGTTCACGCTGCCATTCCAGATCCCCTGTCAGACGGTAGTAGTCAAGGCCGGTCTCGCCGATCGCGATGACCTTCGGATGATCGGCCAGTGCCACCAATTGCGCCACGGTGGGCTCCGGCGTGTCTTCGTAATCGGGATGCACGCCGACCGAGGCGAACACCCGTGGATGCTGTTCGGCCACCGTCAGCACCGACGGGAAATCCGGCAGGTTGACCGAGACGCACAAGGCATGCGTGACCGCGTTGTCGCGCATCTTGGCGAAGATCTCCGGCAGGCGTGCTGCCAGATCCGGAAAGTTGATGTGGCAATGGGAGTCGATGTACATCGGAGAATTGTACCTGCTGAATGCGATCGGCGAGGCGCGTCAGGCTGCACCTGCATCGCTATCGCCTTGCCTCAGCCGACGCGCTTGCCGAGGATGTCGAGATCGCGCTCGATGCCGTCCAGGGTCGCCACCCGCGGCATGTGCGCCCAACGTTCGAAACCGAAGCGTTCGAACAGTTTCAGGCTGGTTGCATTGTGGCCGAATATGAAGCCGAGCAAGGTATGCACCTCGACCCGCGGCGCGAAGGCGATCGCCTCGGCCAGCAGATAAGCGCCCAGCCCCCGGCCGCGATGCGCTTCGTGCAGATAGATCGACAGTTCGGCCGTGCCGGAGTAGGCCGGCCGACCGTAAAAATTCGAGTACGACAACCAGCCGATGATGGCTTCGCCCTCTTCGACCACCCACAGCGGGCGACGATGCGGCACGTGGTCGTCGAACCAGGCCTGGCGCGAGGCGACCGTCACCGGCTCGGTATCGGCCGTCACCATGCGCGAAGCAACGGTACTGTTGTAGATCGCGACAATGGCCGGCAGATCCTCCACCCGGGCGATGCGGTGGGCATGAGCAGGTTGCATCACAGGGTGTGCGTCGCGCGCGAGGAACCGACGGCTGCCCCCAGCAGTTCCTCAATGCGCTGCTTGACCCGCAGGCCGCTTTCATCTCCCGAAAAATGCACGCCGATGCCTTGCGCCTTGTTATTGTTGGCGCCAGCCGGCGTGATCCAGGCGATCTTGCCGGCGATCGGGTATTTCGTGACGTCGTCCAGCAGGGTCAGGATCAGGTAGATTTCCTCGCCGATCCGATACGGTTTCGAGGTCGGCACGAAAATGCCGCCATTCGTCAGAAACGGCATGTAGGCCGCATACAGGGCTGCTTTTTCCTTGATCGGCAGCGACAGTACCGACGGCCGGGCCGCGCGGGCATTGGCAGCGCCGCTGATGGAGTTGCCTGGAAGGTCGGCCATGCAGTGTCCTTAAGAAAAGATCTTGGCGTAGTCGAGCAGCATGTCTTCGATGAACAATCGCGGCGCCAGTGGGTGCTCGGCCACTGCGCGGCGCTGCGCCACTGCCTGCAGGCCCGCCATCAATCGATCGATATCGGCCCGGTCGGCAAGCGCCGATAGTTGCTTGCGGTAACGCGGGTAGTACCGGATTGTGCCCGAAAGCTTGCAGGAAAACACATCATGCAGCCAGCGTTGCAACCATGCGACGAGTTCCGGCACCGCCGCCTTCTGCAGTTTTTCAGCGGTGGTCAGTGCGGCTTCGCGGCTTGGACGGGCCAGTTGCGCCAGAAACAGGTCGAGTTCGGCACGCTCGCCCGACTGCGCCTTGGCCAGTGCAGCCAAGGGTGCGCCCCCCTGTTCGTCCAGCCAGACATCACCGTCTGCAATATTCTGCGACGCCAGCCAGGCAAGTGCGTCGGATCGCGCCGGCATCGGCAGCGGAATCTTCCGGCAGCGGGAGAGGATCGTCGGCAGCAAGCGGTCGATGCGGTTACAGACAAGGATCAGGACCGTTCTGGGCGGTGGCTCTTCCAAAGTTTTCAGCAAGGCATTCGCCGAAATCGTGTTCAGCGCCTCGGCCGGATACAGCAGCACGATCCGAAACCCGTTGCGATGGGTCGACAGGTTCATGAAGCCGGCCATGGCCCGGATCTGTTCGATCTTGATTTCCCTGGACGGCGCCTTGGCAGATTTCGCGGTCTTTTTCGTCTCTCCTTCAGCATCCGCGTCGCTGTTGTCGCTTGCGTCACTGTCACCGTCGTCGAAAATTTCAGGACGCACGCGGCGAAAATCCGGATGGCTGTATTGGGAAAACCAGCCGCAGGACAAGCAGGCGCCGCAGGCTTGGCCATCCTGCAACGGCGCCTCGCATAGCAGCGACTTTGCCAGCAATGCCGCGAAAGCCGATTTGCCCGTGCCTGCCGGACCGTGCAGCAGAATTGCGTGCGGCATGCGCTCGCGCAAACCGTTGACGGCCTGCCAGGCGGCGCGGTGCCAGGGAAAGTACTGCTCGCTCATTGCCGGGTCCGAGAAAGAGGGTTTGAAGTAATCTATGAAGAATTGAAATTATCGATTCAAATACAAAGGCTTGCCACTATTTCCTCAAGTAACTTGTCCACGTCAGCGATCGGCTTGCTGGCATCGATGATCCGGATCCGATTCGGAAATTGTGCAGCCCGCTGCAGATACACCGCCCGGGTCGCGGCAAAAAAATCGGCATGCTCCTGCTCGAACTTGTCGAGCGTACGGGACGCATCGAGGCGGCTGCGGGCGACGTCAAGTGGCAAATCGAACAACAAGGTCAGGTCCGGTTGCAGATGCGGATGAACCCATTGCTCCAGTTGGGCCAGCTTGCCAAGGTCGAGCTTGCGGCCGCCGCCCTGGTAGGCAAAGGTGGCGTCGGTGAATCGGTCCGAGATCACCCAGTCGCCACGCGCCAGTGCCGGTTCGATGACCTGTGCCAGATGCTCGCGGCGGGACGCGAACATCAGCAACGCTTCGGTTTCGAGGTGCATGCCGCGATGCAGCAGCAGCTCGCGCAGGGCCTCCCCAAGCGGCGTGCCGCCCGGCTCCCGGGTCGTGACCACGGTTTTGCCGGCTTGCGCAATCCGGTCGGCGAAGCGCGCGATATGGGTCGACTTGCCCGCGCCGTCGATGCCCTCGAAGGTAATGAATTTGCCTGATGTCATGATCTTGCCTTGCGACCTAGCCTTGCGAACTTGCCTGCGGTTGCCTCTGGCGCGGACTGGCGTTTCGTCCGTTTTACATTAGCGTTGGTATTGATTCACGGCCCGATTGTGGTCCCCCAGGTTTTCCGAGAACTGGCTCGTGCCATCTCCCCGCGAGACAAAATACAGTGCGTTCGATGGCGCCGGATGCAGGGCTGCCTGCAAAGCCGCCTCGCCCGGCAAGGCGATCGGTGTCGGCGGCAATCCGGCCCGGGTATAGGTGTTGAACGCGGTGTCGGTCTGCAGGTCGCGCTTGCGGATCTTGCCATCGTACGCCTTGCCCATGCCATAGATGACGGTCGGATCGGTCTGCAGCAACATGCCGCGCTGCAGCCGGTTGACGAACACGCTGGCGATCAGGGAGCGATCGGCCCGGCGGCCGGTTTCCTTCTCGACGATCGACGCCATGATCAAGGCCTGGTAGGGAGTCTGGTAAGGCAGGTCCGCTGCCCGCGTGGCCCACTGCACATCGAGTTTTTTCTGCATCAATGCAAATGCCTGTCGGTAAACGGACAGATCGCTGGCCTGCCTGGCGAACCGATACGTGTCCGGAAAAAACCGCCCCTCCGGTGCGCCTTGTTCCGGCGTCAGTTTTGCCATCAGTTCGGCATCGGTCCAGGTCGATGTTTCGTGCTTCAAGCTGGGATGCGCGCCGATGGCTTCACGCATCTGGGCGAAGGTCCAGCCCTCGATCACGGCCAGCGACTCCTGCGCGAATTCGCCACGCACCAGCTGGTCGATCAGGCGCATCGGCGTGGTGCCTGGCTTGATCGTGTAGCTGCCGGCCTTCATCCGGGCACTGCGCCCCGAAGCGCGGGCCAGCAGTTCGAATAGCCAGGGATTCACCGGCACGCCGGCGGCGGCGATCTGTTCGGCGCTGCTACGCACGCCGCTGCCAGGCAAGATCGTGAAATCGATCGGCGCGGCGCCGGCAGGCGTGAGTGACGCCGTCGACCACCAGTGGACACCGCCTGCACCGAGCGCGCCCATCAGCAACAAGAGGAAAAACAGTTTTTTGAACAAGAGGCAATCAGACAATAAATAGGGAAAAAACACATCAAGATGCGGGCCGTCCTGGCGGCCGCAGGCAGGCATTTCATCCCGCCCTTATAATCGACCGAACGCCCGACGCCTGCCACCGCGAGTGCCGCCATGATAATGGATGAAAGCATCCCCTGCGATAATTTGAGCCGACTGCCATGTTGAACTGGACTACGTTTCTCGAATCACAAGGCGCCCGCGACATCGATCCGGAGACCGGCGCCATCGGCAGGTTCGATGCGCCAGCGCCGGACACCGATTTCATGACCCCACTGAATGGCCATGGCCTGATCAAGGCCAGCGGCGACGATGCGGCGTCGTTCCTCCACAACCAGCTCACCAACGATGTCGAGAAGCTCGACACCGCGCACGTGCGGCTGGCCGGCTATTGCACGCCGAAAGGCCGGCTGCTCGCTACACTCCTGCTTTGGAAGACGCCGCAATCTGTGTTCCTGCAATTGCCGCGTTCACTGCAGCCGGCGATCCAGAAGCGCTTGCAGATGTTCATCCTGCGGGCAAAGGCGACATTGTCCGATGCCAGCGGCGAAGTGGCGCAGTTGGGCCTGGTCGGCGCTGCTGCCTGCGCCATCCTGCCGCGCTGGTTTCCGATATTGCCCGATGCGCCTTACACCCGGGTGGACGGGCCGTCCGGCACCTTGCTGCGTCTGGCGGATGCGCCTGCGCAGACTGCAGTCCCGACGCTTTCAGGCTTGCCACGGTATCTTTGGATTGCACCGGCAGCAACGCTTGAAGCCGCATGGCCTGCGTTGCAGGCAGTGCTCAGTCCGGCAGGAGAATCTGCGTGGGGCTTGACCGACATCCACGCCTGCATCCCGACCATCACGCCGGCTACCCAGGACAAGTTCGTGCCGCAGATGATCAATCTTGAAGCTGTCGGAGGCGTCAGTTTTCAGAAAGGCTGTTATCCGGGCCAGGAAATCGTCGCCCGCAGCCAATATCTAGGCAAGTTGAAGCGCCGGATGTTGCCGGCGACAATCGCCGCCGGCGCTTTGAATATTGACGCCGTCATGGCGGGCGTGGAAGTCTTTTCGCAGGCAGATCCTGAGCAGGCGTGCGGCATGATCGTCAATGCCGTATCGGTGCCCGGCGGTGGCGTTGCCTGCCTGGTCGAGATCAAACTGGCTGCCAGCGAGACACCGGTGCACTGCGGTGCGATCGACGGACCCCTGCTGTCATTTCATCGGCTGCCCTACCCCCTGGGTGATGCCGATCGGCCGGAGTTGCGGTAGCGTCGCTCGACTGCATCTGCATGGTGCAGTGTGTTAGTGGTTCGGATGGAACAGGTTCGGCGAAATGAGAGTTTATTCAATACGCAGTCCCGGCAAGTAAATATAATTCCTTAGAGAATTAAATCAACGAGCAATCGACGCCGTCTGCGGCGCCGTGCAACGAGGGAGTCAACAGGCTGCAAGACGCGTCTGTCGACATGATAGCGACCAGATATTTGTCGACGCATCGCGCCGGCAGAGTGACTCGGTTGCCTTACCATTCTTGGCGGTATGGTCGCGATGGATCTGTATGTCTACTACCGCGCTGCCTCTGCAGACGCGGCGGCGGTGCAAGCCGCTGTCGCAGTATTGCAGCAACGGCTGCGCGAACGAATGAGCCTGGCCGCCTTCGGGTTGGCCGGAGCGGCCGTACCGTTGCGTTGCGGCCTGAAGCGTCGCCCGCTGGCCGATGACTCTGCCAGCACCACCTGGATGGAAATCTACCTCGCCGTTCCCCGCACCTTTCCTGCTTCGCTCGACGCCGCCCTAGTCGAATCGGAATTGCCGCGTCTGATCGACGGCCATCGCCACGTCGAAATTTTTGAGGAGGCATTGCCATGTGCCTGATCGTCTTTGCCTGGAAAGTCATCCCGGGAACGCCGTTGATCGCCGCTGCCAACCGGGATGAGTTCTACGACCGGCCGGCGCAACCGGCCGGCTGGTGGCAGGATCATCCGCAAGTGCATGCCGGCCGCGATCTGCGTGGCGGCGGCACCTGGCTCGGCGTGGCGAAGACGGGCCGCTTCGCTGCCCTGACCAACATTCGCGCGCCGGCGGAGCGCCGGGCGGATGCACCCTCGCGCGGTGCCCTGGTAGCAGATTACCTGTCAGGCACCGAGACGCCACGGCAGTATGTCGACCGTCTGCGCGGCAATACGGCAGCCTTCAACGGCTTCAATCTGTTGATCGGCGACGACGACACGCTGCTGTGGTATTCGAATCGCCACCAGGACGATGTGCGCAATGGCGAACCGCTCGCGCCAGGCATCTATGGCCTGTCGAACGATCGGCTCGATGCACCCTGGCCGAAAGTCGTGCGCACCAAGGCGCAGTTCGCCAGCCTGCTATGCCAGGGCGCGCCGCAGGACGCTTTCTTCGAGATGCTGACCGATACCACGCTGGCTTCCGATTGCCGCCTGCCTAAGACCGGTGTCAGCCTGGAAATGGAACGGCTGCTCTCGGCCGTGTGCATCGCGTCACCCAACTATGGCACCCGGGTTTCGACGGTGGTGCAACTGCATGCTGATCGTAGTGTGCAGCTCATCGAACGGGCACTGCACGAAGGCGTGTAGTCGATCGCATTGCGTCGTATTGGCGGGGCAACTGCTTCAGGCATGAGGATGGGTTCAGGGAAGTAAACGGCAATTTCACCCTGGCCGGTCGCATTGAACGAGCGTTCGCATGAAAAGGAAAGTGACGCTTTTAAAAAACGATCGCCACGCGAATCTCAAGCAGTTCTTGGACCTGATAACTCATAAACGTCGCGGTCATCCAGGGGGTCGGGTTCGGTCATCACATTGAAATCTGACAAGGATAATTTGGTCTGGCCTTTCACTGGCTCCTTTGCGAAAGAGAAAATGCATCGCTCCAAGCGACCTTCGCGATCCCGATGGTCTGCCGTCATCGTTCTAGCAGTATCAGTCGGTGCACTTGGAATGCCGATCAACTGCATTGCCCCTTTCAACAAAAGCGTCCGTCCCACGGAATTGTAGTCCACCGTTCCCAGCAGAATACCGGCTTGAATGCCGTTGAAAGTACGGGAATCAGGATCTGGCGGTATGGACAACTCGTGTGGGGACAGCAATTCTTCCAGCGATCTCTGCAACTTATGGGATAAAAAATGCTCGAGCGATGGTGTGTCTGCGTCGACCGGTCTCGTCATGACGTCGACAAGAAGCTGCGCATCTTCATGACATGGATGTTCAAGATCCATCGCTATACCGTGAATGTTTTCAAGAATTTCATTGCCTGGAAAATCTTGTGGCAGGTGTCCGGCACGGCGTGCCGTATCGAATTGATATACCGTGCTCCACTGCTTTTCATTTAATTGGGGTACCACGCCAACAGGCAGAGGAATCAGCGCAGCCTCGATCAAGCCGGTAAGGTCTCGTCGCAGTTGACGTGCCTTCTGTACAGGCGATTCCACAGCGTCGATCGCCTGGAGAGTCGCTGCTTCAGCACTGTTGACGGAATCTTGCGCTTGCACCGCAAATGTCGCGTTATTGCCTCGGTTGCGCTGCTTTAATGTCAATGCTTCCAGGCCGGTAATGTTGCTTTCATTAATGAAATCTTCTTTTGGTTTTTGCGATGCTTCATTTGATTTTGGACTCTCTTCGCTTTTTGTGATCTTGGCTCGCTGAACTGTGTTTGCTGCTCTCATGATGTGATTTCCCAATGCATTCAATTTTGTGTACTGAATAAGTTAACTTTTTAAATGTTTAATTTAATTGAAGAGAATTAAATTTCCGAAATATCGGCAACGCTTAAAGTTGCATTATTATAAATTTCTTAAAACAAAGACTTGTGTTTTTGCTAAAAATTGATTTTCTTGGAATCGATCTGCGTTAGATGTCAGTTTGACATCTAACGCAGAAAAGATTAAGAAATCGTTCAAAAATCGATCAGCAAGTCGATATTCATCAAGCGTTGCATCGGGAGTGATCGTAGGGATGCCGAAGCCACAATAGAGATGCATGATCTGCACGCGTGCTCGGGCAGCGGCCTGCGACAATCGGAAGCTGGCAGCATCAGTTCAAAAGCTGTTTTTGCGAGGTTGGCGGAAGGTACCGGCCAGGGGATGCGTCTAGTGCTGACGCAACCACGTGCGTGTCGACACTGGACGAAGGCGCAAAGCATCGCCGTCAAAGCGATCTTGCCAATGGAGTGCGGGCCGGCCTTTCAGCCAGGCAGAACTTTTCGACGCCTGACGCCGTGGCATTTATCCTGCAATATCTACTGCGGTGCTAGAGCGCAGGTAGAAATCCTCGGATCAGGCGGTTGATCCGCGCGGGCTGTTCGTGGATGACCCAATGGCTGCCGTCGCTGATGCGGTGTATCTGCAAATCCTGGACGACCTCTTCCAGACCATCGAGCAAGGTTGCTGGAAGCGCAATGTCGGCCTCGCCCCAGATCACGCGGGTCGGCACCGTCACCGTAAAGTCTTCCGGGCGCAATTGCAGCTTCAATGGTCCCGGCTCGGTTGCTGTTGGCGGATGTGCCGGTGTTGCGCGGTAATAATTGACGCCACCGCGCAAGCCCCGACGCCATGCCGCGTGATAGCGTTCGCGCGTCTCGCCATCGAACCAGGTGGACGGGCGCTCGCCCATTGCCGCGAAAAACATGTCCATGCGCTTGAAATCGTCCGCCGCCAGCATGGTTTCGGAGTCAGGCGCACGTAGCCAGTTCATGTAGCTGCTGGCTGCCTGTTGTGCCGGGTCGGTCGCCAGCGCCTTTAAAAAAAGATAGGGATGCGGTGCATTGATGATGATTAACTGCGTGAGCAACTGCGGATGCGACAGCGCCATGTTCCAGGCAACGGCGCCGCCCCAGTCATGTGCCACCAACACGCAACTGGCGTAGCCGAGAGACGCGATCAGGCGTTCGAGGTCATCAATGACATGCCTGGCCTTGTAGGCGGCCACGTCGGCTGGCTGGTCCGAGAGGTTGAAGCCGCGCAGGTCGGGCGCAACGGCGAAGTGGTCGGCGCCGAATTCCTCCAGCTGCGCATGCCAGGCATACCAGAACTCCGGAAAGCCATGCAGAAACAACATCAGCGGCTGGCCGGGCGTTCCCGCACTGGCGAAATGCAATCGCGTGCCGTTGTCGAGAGAGACGAATTGCTGGTCGCGGATCTGTGCTGCGGTACTGGTCATGTGGCGGCTCCGGTATCGGTCTCAGTCGGCCTTCAGTTTGTCGCGCAGCATGTCGCGGACATGCGGCGCGGCAGCATAGGGGTCACCCGGATTGCGTTGCGCGACGATTTCCTCCATGCGTTGCTGTACGTTCGACAGCGCATGCGGATGCGAATAAATGTAGAACTGGTTTGCATCGATCGCCGCAAACGTCATTTGCGCCACATCGACCGCCGAAACCTTGCCCGAGCTGACTGCCTTGTCGGACATGGCTTGCGCCGCGCGCTGGCTGGCAGTCGGCGCCCCAGCCGCATTGCGCACATCCTCGGGACGATTGCGATGCGACTGGCTGATCCCGGTCGGCACGAAATACGGACATAGCACCGACGCGCCGATCGGGGCTTCCACCAACTGCAGATCCTGATACAGCGACTCGGACAGCGACACCACCGCATGCTTGGAGACGTTGTAGATGCCCATGGTCGGCGCATTGAGCAGGCCTGCCATCGAGGCGGTGTTGACGATATGCCCCTGGTAAGCCGGATCGCGGGCAGCCGACGCCAGCATCAAGGGCGTGAAGATCCGCACGCCATGGATCACGCCCCAGAGATTCACGCCCAACACCCATTCCCAGTCGGCCTGCGTGTTTTCCCAGACCAGCCCGCCAGCGCCGACCCCGGCATTGTTGAACAACAGGTGCACGGCGCCGAAGCGCGCCATCGCCGCATCTGCCAGGGCCTGCACCGACTCGGCATGCCGGACGTCGCAGCGCATGGCCAGCACCTCGGCGCCTGCGGCCTCGAGTTCGCTGCGGGTGGCATCGAGCCCTTCCTGGTGCACGTCGGCCAGCACCAGCTTCATGCCGCGCGCCGCGCCGATGCGTGCAAATTCCCGGCCAAAGCCGCTACTGGCGCCGGTAATGACGGCAACGCGGTTTTTATAATCATTCATCTCGGTCCCCTCGTGATTATCTTCAGATCAGCTTGACCAGCTGCTTGCCGAAATTCTTGCCCTTCAGAAGACCAATGAATGCCTCCGGCGCGGCGGCCAAGCCTTGCGCTACCGATTCCCGGAACTTCAGCTTGCCACCGGCGACCATCGCGCCCAGCTCGCCCAAACCTTGCGGCCACAATTCGATATGTTCGGAGACGATGAAGCCGCGCATCGACAGGCGCATCGTCAGGAAAGTGCGCACATTGGAGATCGTCATCGGTTCGCCGTCGTATCCGGAAATCAGGCCGCACAACGCAATGCGGCCGAAGGGATTCATGCGGCCGACGCAGGTGTCGAAGATGGTCCCGCCGACGTTTTCAAAGATGCCGTCGATGCCATCCGGCGTGGCAGCGGCCAGGTCGGCGGCCAGATTCCCGGCCTTGTGATCGATGCAGGCGTCGAAGCCGAGCTCACCCGTCACATAGGCGCACTTTTCCGGACCGCCGGCAATGCCGACCACGCGGCAACCACGGGCCTTTGCCAACTGGCCAACCACGCTGCCGACTGCGCCGCTGGCAGCTGACACCACGACCGTTTCTCCGGCCTTGGGGGTGATGATTTGCGTCAGGCCATACCAGGCGGTCATGCCAGGCATGCCGACCGCGCCCAGATATGCCGACAGCGGCACGTGGGTGGTGTCGACCTTGCGCAGCAAGTTGCCGTCGCAGGCGCCCATCTCGGCCCAGCCGAGCATGCCGACGACCGCATCGCCGACGGCATATTTCGCATGCTGCGACTCGACGACTTCTCCGACGGTGCCGCCGATCATCGTGTCGTTCAACGCCTGCGGCGCGGCATAACTCTTCGCGTCGGTCATGCGCATGCGCATGTAGGGGTCGAGCGAGAGGAAGTGATTGCGCACCAGGACTTCACCCGGCTTCAGCGGCGCGGTATCGACCGTCTCGAGGCGAAAGTTGTCCGAAGTGACAGCGGCTTGCGGACGGGAAGCCAGTACCAGGCGTTGATAGGTCGTCATTGGGTGGTTGCTTTCGGCAGGAGTCGTCAGGAAAAAATCAAAGGGCGTGCGTGATTGATGTGCGACTCAGGCATCGGCCCCGGGCCCGTCCTTGCGGGTGGCCGGCTCGACGCCGAGCTTGCGCGCTCCTTCGGTGCGTTTCAGATACTTGAATGTGCCCATGGCCTTGGCAACCAGTTTGTCGCCGTTCCACAATTCACCTTCGCAAAACACCATTGTCGTCGAGCGGTGAAATGCCCGGCCATGTGCCACCACGCGGGACCCTTCTACCCCGCCCGGCTGCATGAAACTGGTCTTCATTTCCACCGTCACGCCACCGCGCGCATCCGGATCGAGCGAGCGGCCGGCCATCGACATGACCACATCGAGCAACGTCATCGTGATGCCGCCATGCGCCACATGCCAGCTGTTCAAGTGCCGCTTTTGCAGCGTGAGCGCAACATGCGCCTCCCCCTCGCCCATGCCGAGAAATTCGACGCCAAGGTCACTGAGAAACGGTATGTCGGAAGGAAACGGCTGCGGCGGAGAATCCGCGGTCATGAGTGCCATGCCGGTTTCCTCAGACAGCCGAGACGCCGCCATCGACTGCCAGGATCTGGCCGGTAATGTGCTTGCCGGCATCCGATGCAAACAGCAGCGCCGCGCCTTTGAGATCTTCATCGTCGCCCAGGCGCTGCAGCGGTGCATGCTTGGCCAGTGCGTCGCGACCCATGCGGTCCAGCACGCCCTTGGTCATCTTCGATGGGAAAAAGCCCGGTGCGATCGCATTCACCGTAATGTTGTGCACGCCCCATTCACCGGCCAGGGTACGGGTGAAATTCACGACCGCACCCTTCGACGTGTTGTAGGCAATCGTCTGCATGGTGTGCGGGCCGTTGCCGGACAAGCCTGCGATCGAGGCGACGTTGACGATGCGGCCATATTGGCGCGGGATCATCGATGCCTTGCCGACCGCCTGCGACAGCAGAAAGATGCTGCGGATGTTCAGGTTCATCACCTTGTCCCAGGCTTCGATGGGATGATCTTCTGCCGGAGCGCCCCAGGTGGCGCCGGCATTGTTGACCAGGATGTCGATGTGGCCGAGCCGTGACATCGCTTCCGCCACCAGCGGCGCGACCGCGCCATCCTTTGACAAGTCGGCAGCAATTGCACTGGCCTGGATGCCGCGCGACGCCAGATGTGCCACCGCCTCGTCGAGTTCGCCCTGCTTGCGCGACGACACCACCACCTTGGCACCCTGCTCGCCCAGGGCTTCGGCAATCTGCAAGCCGAGGCCACGCGAGCCGCCGGTGATCAAAGCCGTGCGGCCGGTGAGGTCGAATAATTGCTGGATGGTGCGCATGTTGTCTCCTTGTTCGAACGTACCGGGCGGTCGTTCGGTTTGTTGGTCAGGTAATGGGCGGTCAGATCCGGTCAGATCCGGTCAAAACCAGGCATCCTGCATCTCCAGCGTGGTTGTGTCGATACTTTCCAGCAGCGCCAGTTGCGGGCCGATCTTCGGCAGCTCCCATTGGAAAAAATAGGTGCAGGCTTGCAGCTTGCCGCGGTAAAAATCCGCATCATGCTGGTCCGCGCCGCTCTTGCCGACTGCCTTGATCGCCTGTTCGAGCCAGATCCAGGCCAGCGTCATGTGACCGAAGGCTTCCAGATAGATTGACGCGTTGGCCAGCGTTCGGTTCACGTCGCCCACTGCATGCAGGCTGGCGGTGACCTGCACCATGCGCGCCAGTGCATCTTGCAGCGCAAGCGCATGCATCTGCAATGCCGGATGCGCGCAGGCGACATCGATCGTGCGGGCGATTTCCGCCTGCAGCGCCAGGAAAGCGGCGCCGTCCTGCATCGTCACCTTGCGGCCCAGCAGGTCAAGACCCTGGATGCCGTGCGTGCCTTCATGAATCGGATTTAGCCGGTTGTCGCGATAGAACTGTTCGACATTGTATTCGCGCGTGTAGCCATAGCCGCCGTGGACCTGGATCGCCAGGTTGTTCGCTTCCAGGCACCATTGAGAGGGCCAGGACTTGGCGATCGGCGTGAGAATGTCGAGCAACAACGTCGCATGCTTGCGCGCTTCGGCCGACGGCGCGGTGCGCTCGTCATCGACCAGTTTCGCGCAATACAGTGCCAGCGCCAACCCGCCCTCGACATAGGATTTCTGGGCCAGCAGCATGCGCCGCACATCGGTGTGCGCGATGATCGGCAACTGCGGCTGCGCCGGGTCCTTGTTTTGCGGATGCCGGCCCTGCGGCCGATTGCGCGCATAGTCGAGTGCATGCAGATAGCCGGTATAGCCGAGCATCACCGCGCCCAGCCCGACCCCGATGCGCGCCTCGTTCATCATGTGGAACATGTTGGCCAGGCCGCGATGCAGTTCGCCCACCAGATAGCCGACCGCACCCGCCTTGCCGCCGGGGCGGAACTTGCCTTCGCCGAAATTGAGCAGGCAATTGGTGGTGCCGCGATAGCCCATCTTGTGGTTCAGGCCGGCCAGGACCACGTCGTTGCGCTCACCGATCGATCCATCGGCATTGACCAGTTTTTTCGGGACGATGAAGAGTGAAATTCCCTTGACGCCGGGTATCAGCTTGCCATCCGGACCGGGGACTTTCGCCAGCACGAGGTGGATGATGTTTTCGGATAGCTCATGCTCGCCGGCGGAGATCCACATCTTGTTGCCGGTCAGGCGATAGGTGCCGTCGTCCTGCGGTTCGGCGCGGGTGACGATATCCGACAGGCTTGATCCGGCCTGCGGCTCGGAGAGGCACATGGTGCCGAAGAACCGGCCTTCGAACATCGGTTTGACGAAGGTTTCGATCTGCTCCGGCGTACCGCACTTCATCAGCGTGTTGGCGTTGCCGATGGTCAGAAACGGATAAGAGGAAGTACCGACGTTGGCGCCTTTGAAATACGCGAAGCCGGCTTTTTCCACGACCACCGGCAACTGCATCCCGCCGTGTTCGAAATCCTGCCCGGCCGCCATCAGGCCTGCCTGCGAAAACACATCCAGCGCTGCCTTTACTTCCGGGATCATGATGACCCGTTCGCCGTCAAAATGCGGCTCTTGCTGATCGTTTTTCTTGTTATGCGGCGCGAACAGATCTTCGGCGATCTTCGCGCAGGTATCGATGGCGGCGTCGAAGGTCTCGCGAGAATGGTCCGCATACCGGGTGCGCCCGGTCAGCGCTTCGACATCGAGCCATTCATAGAGTAGGAAATCGAGGTCGCGACGAGAAAGGATTTTGGAAGACATGAAGGAAGTCCTTGCAGCGCGCGGCAGCCCATCATGACGATGCGCTGCCGGCTATGTAACCGTGGATCAATGGCAGACTTCGAACAACCCGGCTGCGCCCTGGCCGCCACCGATGCACATCGTCACGACCACGTATTTCGCGCCGCGCCGCTTGCCCTCGATCAGCGCATGGCCGGTCAAGCGCGCGCCCGACACCCCATACGGATGACCAACCGCAATCGCCCCGCCATTCACGTTCAAACGATCCATCGGAATGCCCAACGTGTCGGCGCAATACAGCACCTGTACGGCAAATGCTTCGTTCAATTCCCACAGGTCGATGTCCTGGACCTTCAAGCCGGCTTTCTTCAACAGCTTCGGAATGGCAAACACCGGGCCGATGCCCATCTCGTCGGGCTCGCAGCCGGCGATCGCGAAACCGCGGAAGATGCCCAGTGGCTTCAGGCCCTTGGCAGCCGCAGTCGTGTCGCTCATGATGATCGACACCGATGCGCCGTCGGAGAACTGGCTGGCATTGCCGGCTGAAATCACGCCGCCCGGTACGGCAGTGCGGATCTTCGCGACGGCTTCCAGCGTAGTGTCGCCACGGATGCCTTCATCGGCCGAGATCGTCACTTCCCTCGACAGCAGCATGCCGGTCGCCTTGTCGGCCACGCCCATGATGGTCGTCATCGGCGCGATCTCGTCATTGAAACGTCCTTCGTTCATGGCGGCGAAGGCCCGCTGCTGGCTGCGCACGCCGTATTCATCCTGGCGGTCGCGGCCGATCTTGTAGCGCTTGGCGACCATCTCGGCGGTCTGCAGCATCGGCCAGTAGAGTTCGGGCTTGTTCTGCTTCAGCCAGACTTCGGCGATCATGTGATGGTTGGCTTCCTGCTGCACGCAGGAGATCGATTCCACCCCGCCGGCGGCGTAGATATCGCCTTCACCGGCGATCACGCGCTGGGCTGCGGTGGCGATCGTCTGCAAGCCCGACGAGCAGAAACGGTTGATGGTCATGCCGGCGGTGGTGACCGGGCAACCGGCGCGCAGGGCGATCTGACGCGCGATGTTGTTGCCGGTCGCGCCTTCGGGTGTGGCGCATCCGATGATCAGGTCCTCGACTTCCGCCGGATCGATTTTTGCCCGTTCGATCGCCGCTTTCGTGGCATGGCCGCCGAGTGTCGCGCCGTGGGTCATGTTGAAAGCGCCCTTCCAGGATTTGGCGAGCGGCGTGCGGGCGGTCGATACGATGACTGCGTCGGTCATGAAAGTCTCCTGAATGTTTTTTGTCGTGGGTCGATGGATGTGGCGAGAGGCGCGGCGAAGAGCGCAGCCGGTGTGCAGCCGGTGTCTCGCCGATGGTGCTTGCATTTGAGAATAGCATAAGATTAGTACGGTCGTTCGCAAAATATCCGCATGTTTTTGCAGCCGCTTGCGCGCGTTGCGTCGCCGGTATAGGTAAGCCCTGCGTAAGGTTCGGGTTGCAAACTCGTCCAGCGCGAATCCCCACGATTCACGCGGTGCAGCCGGAAGGTCTGCAATGATGATGCGCATGACGCGTGGATCTATTTCCACGAAACCATGCAGCATTCGTCAATATCGCGGCAGCACCGGCAAGGGTCCATAGAGACCGCATCATCAGCTCACTATAATGAAGGAGACAGCATGGCTTCCATCCCCACGTCCTCGGTACCGGTGACGTCACGCGGCATCACGCCGGAAGAACGCAAGGTCATTTTCGCGTCCTCGCTCGGCACCGTTTTCGAATGGTACGATTTTTATCTGTACGGCTCGCTTGCCGCCATCATCGCCAAGCAGTTCTTCGCCGGCACCGATCCGAACACCGGGTTCATCTTCGCTCTGCTGGCGTTCGCCGCCGGCTTCATCGTGCGTCCGTTCGGCGCGCTGGTCTTCGGTCGCCTGGGCGACATGATCGGCCGTAAGTACACCTTCCTGGTCACGATCCTGATCATGGGCGCCTCGACCTTCATCGTCGGCCTTCTGCCGGGTTATGCCACCATCGGCATCGCCGCACCGATCATCCTGATCACCCTGCGCATCCTGCAAGGTCTTGCGCTGGGCGGTGAATACGGCGGCGCGGCAACTTACGTCGCCGAACATGCGCCGGAAGGCAAGCGCGGTTCCTTCACGTCATGGATCCAGACCACCGCCACGCTGGGCCTGTTCATGTCGCTGCTGGTGATTTTGGGCGTGCGTACTGCGGTTGGTGAAGCGGCTTTCGCGGACTGGGGCTGGAGAATTCCGTTCCTGGTCTCGATCTTCCTGCTCGGCATTTCAGTCTGGATTCGCCTGTCGATGAATGAGTCGCCTGCATTCGCCAAGATGAAGGCGGAGGGCACGACCTCGAAGGCGCCGCTGTCGGAAGCCTTCGGCCAATGGCGTAACCTGAAGATCGTGATCCTGGCGCTGGTCGGCCTGACTGCAGGCCAGGCCGTGGTCTGGTACACCGGCCAGTTCTATGCGCTGTTCTTCCTGACGCAAACCTTGAAGGTCGAAGGCGCCACTGCCAACATCCTGATCGCCATGGCCCTGTTGATCGGCACGCCGTTCTTCCTGGTCTTCGGCAGCCTGTCGGACAAGATTGGCCGCAAGATGATCATCATGTTCGGTTGCCTCATCGCCGCCCTGACTTACTTCCCGATCTTCCAGGGCCTGACCCACTTCGCCAACCCTGCCCTGGAAAAAGCCGTGCAGAGCGCGCCAGTGACGGTGTCTGCCGATCCGGCAAAGTGCCAGTTCCTGTTCAACCCGACCGGCACCAAGAAATTTACCTCGTCCTGCGACATCGCCCGTACCGTCCTGTCGAACGCTTCGGTGAATTACACCAATGAGCCAGCTCCGGCAGGCGCGGTCGCGACGATCAAGATCGGCGACAAGGTGATCACGGGTTACGACGCCGCCGGCCTGTCGAAGGACGATGCTGCTGCCAAGGACAAGGCCTTCAAGAAGGAACTCGGCGACGCCATCAAGACCGCCGGTTATCCAACCAAGGCCGATCCGGAGCAGATGAACAAGCCGATGGTGCTGCTGCTGCTGACGATCCTGGTGATCTACGTGACGATGGTCTATGGCCCGATCGCAGCAATGCTGGTGGAGATGTTTCCAACCCGCATCCGCTATACCTCCATGTCGCTGCCGTATCACATCGGCAATGGCTGGTTCGGCGGCCTGCTGCCGACCACTGCCTTCGCTCTGGTGGCCTACAAGGGCGACATCTATTACGGTCTCTGGTATCCGATCGTGATTGCGCTGGCGACTTTCGTGATCGGCATGCTGTTCGTGAAGGAAACCAAGAACAACGACATCTACGCCGCCGATTTCCACGGCTGATGTGAGTCGCCGTTCTGTTTCGGCGGGTTAGCGCTCCAGGCGCTTGCCACCGCGCAATGCAAAGCCGCCAGGTCACTCTGGCGGCTTTTTCTTGTCTGCCAGGATTGGTCAACACCCGCCAGACCAAAAATAAAACGCCGCCAGCGACGAAAAAGCAGCATTGAAGACTGTCCAAATCAATATAAATTTGGTATTGTCGAGGCGCTAAGTATTGCGTTTCGTCAATTAAGTGACACAAAGGTATTTTCTGCAAATGACGAACATCAACACATCGAATTTAACCGTATTTTCGCCGCGTCGTCTGGGCACGCCGCTATCGCCATCGGCCACCCGCGTCATGCTGCTCGGTTCAGGGGAACTGGGCAAGGAAATGATCTTGGCTCTGCAACGCCTCGGCGTAGAAACCATCGCCGTCGATCGCTATGCCAACGCGCCGGGACATCAGGTGGCGCACATGGCACATGTGATCGACATGACCGATGGCGCCGCACTGGCCGCGCTGATCGCGCTGGAGCGGCCCGACCTGATCGTGCCGGAGATCGAAGCGATCGCCACCGAAACCCTGGTGGCGCTGGAGCAGGCCGGCCGGGCGCATGTGATCCCGACGGCGCGTGCTGCCTGGCTGACGATGAACCGCGAAGGCATTCGCCGCCTGGCTGGTGAAGAGCTCGGCCTGGCGACTTCACCTTACCGCTTTGCCGACAGTCTGGAGCAACTGCAGGCGGCCTGCGCGGAGATCGGTTTTCCGTGCGTGGTCAAGCCGGTCATGTCGTCCTCGGGCAAGGGGCAATCGAAGCTCGACGATGCCAGCGACGTGCCGACCGCCTGGGCCCATGCCGCCTCCGGTGCGCGGGCCAATGCCGGACGCGTCATCGTCGAAGGCTTCATCGATTTCGATTACGAGATCACGCAGCTGACGGTGCGGGCGGTAGGTGCCGATGGGCAGGTCGCCACGCACTTTTGCGAACCGATCGGCCATCTTCAAGTGCAGGGCGATTACGTCGAAAGCTGGCAGCCGCATCCGATGGCGCCCGAGGCGTTGGCGCGTGCCCGCGAGATCGCGAAAAAAGTCACCGACAACCTCGGTGGCCTTGGCCTGTTCGGTGTCGAACTGTTCGTCAAGGGC
>JAYTLK010000070.1:0-10493 GCA_043729515.1 Herminiimonas sp. | reverse complement strand
GCTGGCGCATGAGTTCGCGGGCTGATCTCACGGCCGGTTCGCGCCAGTCTGCCGTCACCTTGCAGCATGCGGCAATTACAATCGATACCGGAACGACGTTCCGGCAAGGAGAAGCAACATGGGTTCATTGAGCATCTGGCATTGGCTGATCGTGCTGGTCATCGTGGCGCTGGTCTTCGGCACCAAAAAGATCGGCAACATGGGCACCGACCTGGGCAAGGCGGTCAAGGGTTTCAAGGATGGCGTGCGCGGCGAGGACGACAAGCCGGCCGGTACCGGCCCTGCCGCACAGTCGACGACGCCGTCGCAGGTCGCCGACAAGGGCACCATCGACGTCGAAGCGAAAGAGAAGAACCGGTTTTGAAATCATCGAAATCAGGGTGCGCGGCGTTGGCCGGCCAGCATCGGCTCCGCTGCACGGGATTGAAGAACGGCGCATGCGGGTTGCGCCGTGATTGACCTCGGCCTGACGAAAATGGCGTTGATCGGCGTCGTGGCGCTGATCGTCATCGGCCCGGAGAAATTGCCCAAGGTGGCGCGCATGGCGGGCTCCCTGTTCGGTCGTGCCCAGCGGTACATCAACGAGGTCAAGTCCGAAGTCAGCCGCGAAATCGAGCTCGACGAATTGCGCAAGATGCAGAAGGAAGTCGAGGAAGCCGCCAGGAGTGCAGGGCAGGCAGTGCACAGCACCGTGAATGAACTCGACAAGGATCTCAACAGCGCCTGGTACGACACGCCGGCAAGCGCGCCGACCATTCATAATCCGCTGTTGTCGACCCTGACGCCAGACCAGTTCGCCGCAAAATTCAAGGATTTCCGGCGCAAGCGCCTGGCGCGTACCAGCGCCTTGCCGGCCTGGTACAAGAACCGGAGTGGACAGCGCGCCCGGGTGGTGTCCGGCGCGGCGCGGGTGGCACGGTTCAGACCCGCCTCGCGCAAACCGCCCGGGTCGTTTTTTTCGTGAGCTGCAATCGGTCGGCCCATTGACGGCCAGGGTGCCGTGAAATTCCGACCATGGCTAGCCGCGCCGTTGCAAGAGTTTGAAAAACGGTAATGCCTGCAGTACCCGCACCATGCAACGCGCCTCATTCACGTAACCGATTGCACGCCACATGTCCGAAGACCAATCGCCTGGGACACAGGACACTTTCATTTCTCATCTGGTCGAGTTGCGCAACCGCCTGGTGCGCGCGGCGATCGCAGTGCTGGTGGTGTTCGTCATCCTGTTCCTGATCTGGCCCGGTCCGGCCGCAATCTATGATTTCCTGGCGCGGCCGATGATGGATTCGCTGCCGGCGGGCGCCAAGATGATTGCCACCGGCATCACGACGCCTTTCCTGGTGCCGATGAAACTCACGCTCATGGTGGCGCTGGTGCTGTCGCTGCCGTGGGTGCTGTATCAGGTCTGGGCCTTCATCGCGCCCGGCTTGTATTCCCATGAAAAAAGACTGGTCGCGCCGCTGGTGGTGTCATCCTCGCTGCTGTTCATCGGCGGCGTCGCATTCTGCTATTTCCTGGTGTTCGGCAAGGTCTTCAAGTTCATCAACGAGTTCTCTCCCAAGTCGATCACGGTGGCGCCCGACATCGAGAATTACTTCGATTTCGTCATGACCATGTGCCTCGCCTTCGGCGTCACCTTCGAGGTGCCGATCGTGGTGATCGTGCTGGTGCGCATGGGCTTGGTAAGCGTGGCGAAGCTGAAGTCGATCCGGCCCTACGTGATCGTCGGTGCCTTCGTGATCGCTGCGGTGGTGACGCCGCCTGATGTGATGAGCCAGCTGTTCCTGGCGATACCGCTGTGCCTGCTGTTCGAACTGGGCTTGCTGATTGCGCCCCTGTTCGTGCGCGCCACGCAGGCGCCGGATGTGGACAACTCCAACGTGCAGACCTGACGCACACAACCGCATTTGCGCAAAGTCGCGAGCACTGCCTGTATTGACGCTTTTTCGATCTGCGGCACCGATAATGCGGTATCGACCAACTGGCTCTGACAGGCGCGTATCGGTACAACGTCAGACCCAACGCCTGACGCAACACCGGCCCAGATTTTTCTCACTTTCTTGATTGTTGGCACGCTTGCCGTCACTGGTGACTTAGACTTCGTGCGCCTTGCTTCTTTTTCCTTGTCTTTTTGATATTCCTCCGCTTGCTTGCCGGCGCTTTTCCGTTATTTCGCCATGCCGTCATCCTGCTCCGGGACCCACCTGTCCGACCCGATCGCGCCCATGAAAAATTGTTTCCTGTCGTTACGCCCTGCACAGTCTTCCGACGTTATGCCTGATGCCCTGACAAGTGCCACGGTTGCATCCCTGCCGGCACCGCTGCAGGAACGTACCGGTCTTTCCCAGCGCAGGCACGACGCGCGCCGGAACATCGGTGGAATGGCGAATCGGCATGCAAGATCGTCCGCTGCCGGTCGCCTGCTCCGCGGGGCCGCCACATTGGGCGCCATGTTCGCGGTGCCATCGCTGGCCCGTGCACAGGCGTCTTCGCAGCAGACCGAGTCGCCTTGCGAGGAATTGGGCGGACTACGGATCGCCCTGCGGTCTGAATACGATTCGCCCGGCGTTGCCTTCGATGCCCGAGTGCACGGCAGCGCATTTGACCAACACTGTGCCGCGATCAGGGAAGTTGATCAGAAACACCAGACCGCGAATTATTTGTTTATTCCAAGTGAATTCTTCAGATCAAGCGCCGTCAGGTTCGAGGGTTTCTATGACCCAATCGCAGGGCATGCTGCCCTGGATACCAGTCCTATCGAGACTGCCGGAGAAATTGGAAAGTTCAAGGATACGGTTCGGCACGAAGCACGACATCGGGACATCGGTCAGCGAAATGTGCGCAGAAACCTCGCGGATTACGGGGCATCGACCTACGGGGCGTTTGATCCTTGCCTGACGAGAAAAGACGTTAAGCAGTGCCAACAAGATCTTTTGAATGTACCTGACCTGATCAAGATGCTTGATGTCGGACTGCCAGAAGGCGCTGATCCGGCGCTGAGAGGCAAGATCATGTTGAAGATACAGGAAGCGATGCGCGCGCTTCCCTCGGACGATCTCGTACTCGTCGTCAACCGGGCGCAATTTCCGAAAGCGTCACGGCTTTTTCACGGTCAACTGACAAGAGGGCCTTATCAGGAGGATGGCTTCACGCGTGTCAATCTTCATCTGCCAGACGATCCGGACGAGAGGCTTGGAGATTTCATTTCGCATTTGTTTCACAACACTAGGCTGGCGATCGACAGTTATACAAAAAATGTCGAATCGTTTCAAAAAGCAGAGCGCATTCACATGCTGGCCGCGGAATATGATGCCACCCTGGTTGGCTTTTATGGATTGAAATCTGCCCAGGCAATGATCGCGGCGGCATCGTATCTGCCGGCGCCCCATCGGGATGCAGAGCTCTGAGCAGACATCCTGCGCTTCAGTCTAGACCGCGTCATCCGCCACCGGCGTCTTGATGGCGCGTAGCCAGCTCACCAGCGGTTGCGCTGCCTTGAAGCCGGCCAGCACTTCCTTCTCCAGCACTTCCGGCATCATCTTGCCAACCGGGCCTTCGCGCCACACGATGAAGTGCTTCAGCTTGATCAGCTCGATCTGCGGCGACTCCGCATCGAAGCCCTTCGGCGGACGCTTGAGCTTGCCTTCTTCCCGCAGCCCGCCGAAATGGGATTGCAAGGTCTTGCTGGCGGCGATCTTCGGCAGGCCGGCAGGGTCATCGATGATGCAGTTGCGAATCGCCTTCAGACGGTCGGCGGGCGGCAACCATTCGCCGCCTGCCACCATCAGCTTTCCCTGCGCATTGATCTGGAAATAATAAGACGGCCCGCCGCCCTGGCTCGGCTTCTTCAGCCCGCTGGAGGTGATCGATGCCGAGAAAAATGTCTTGTAGGGCGTCTTGTCATGGGAAAAGCGCATGTCGCGGTTGATGCGAAACAGCGCCTTCTTCGGATTGCAGTTGGCAATTGCCGGGTCGAAACGCGCGACCTGGGGCACCATTGCCGTCACCAGCGCCAGGAACTCTTCACGCAGAATGTCGTAGCGCGGCTTGTTCATGACGAACCAGGCGCGATTGTTGTTTTCCGATAGCTCGAACAGGTATTGGGTCAGGTCACGCAGATGCATCGGCTCACTCCGCCTCGTCAGGCGAACCAGGCAGCGGCGCCGCTTCCGTACGTTTGCTGCGCGGACGCTTGCCAACGATCACATCCAGCACCGATTGCTGGCTCTTGCGCAACACCGTGACCTTGGCCTTGGCGCCCGGTGTCAGCTGCGCGATCAGGTTCAGCATCTCGGTCGTGTCGGCCACGGTCTTGCCTTCGACAGCCATCAGGATGTCGCCCGGTTTCACGCCGGCCTTGTCGGCCGGACCGCCGCGCACCACGCCGGCGATGATGGTGCCGGATTTTGTCGCGAGACCGAAGCTCTCTGCCAGTTCCGGCGTGATGTCCTGCGGTTCGACACCGATGTAGCCGCGCACCACCTGACCGTTGGCGATGATCGACTCCATCACGTTCTTGACGGTTGTCACCGGAATGGCAAAACCAATGCCGAGCGAGCCGCCGCTGCGGGAATAAATGGCCGTGTTCACGCCCAACAGATTGCCGTTGGTGTCGATCAGGGCGCCACCCGAGTTGCCGGGATTGATGGCTGCATCGGTCTGGATGAAATTCTCGAAGGTATTGATCCCGAGATGATTGCGCCCGAGTGCGGAAATGATGCCCATGGTAACTGTCTGCCCGACACCGAAGGGGTTGCCGATGGCCAGCACCACGTCGCCCACGCTGGATTGCTCGGCATGCCCGAGCGTGATCGCCGGCAGGTTCGGCAAGTCGATCTTGATCACCGCCAGGTCGGTTTCCGGGTCAGCGCCGACCACCTTGGCTACCGCCTTGCGGCCATCCGCCAGGGCGACTTCGATCTCGTCGGCGGCCTCGACCACATGATTGTTGGTCAGGACATAGCCCTGGGTGCTGACGATGACGCCGGAGCCAAGGCTGAACTGTTTTTCATCCGGATCGCCTTGCTGCTCACCGAAGAAACGCTTGAAGAAGGGGTCGTCCATCAGCGGATTTTTCGGCTGGCGCGACTCCTTGGTGGTGAAGATGTTGACCACCGACGGCATCGCCCGCTTGGCGGCATTGCGATACGACCCCTGATTCGGCACGGTGCCGGCAGGCGTCTCCAGCATCGGCACGCTGGTACTGGCCACCTGCACCTTGCGCCCGCCATCGCGCAGGCCCGCCGCCCATTCGGGTTTGAGCGTGACGAGGACGAACCAGACAGCCAGGGCGGCGGTGGCGGTTTGGGCAAAAATTAACCAGAGACGGCGCATGACGGGAAAATGAAGAAGACGAGAGCGGATCGGACGACGCCGGCCGGCGGGCAGGCTTGGCGTGGCGGGGATATTTTAGGATTCGCCTGCGATAGTACCCTTTTTCAAGCAGCTTTCGCAGCGTGCCGACCCGCTTTGCGCCTGCCGCACCGGTTGCTCGGTGCCCGAGCCTAAGGCTGGCGCGGGCGCAAGCTGTCGCGGATCTCGGTCAGGAGGATCACTTCGGCAGTCGGCCCCACCACGACCGGCACCACCGGCTCATGATGTCGCAGTCGTTGAATCAGGCGCACCATCTGGAAAATGACGAAAGCCAGCAACAGGAAATTCAGGGAAATCGTCAGGAAGTTGCCATATGCAAAAACAGCACCGGCCTTTTTCGCGTCGATCAGCGACAAGGTCGGCGACTGATGATTCAAGGGGATGTAGTAATTGGTGAAATCGAGACCGCCGAACAGTGTCGCGATCAGCGGCATGATCAGGTCCTGCACCAGTGAATCGACGATCTTCGAAAATGCTGCACCAATGATCACGGCAATTGCCAGATCAACGACATTGCCCTTGACGGCAAACGCTTTAAACTCTTGCAACATTGTCATGGTTACTTCCGGTAGGCAGACAAAATGGTCCACCCGCGAGTTTGCACCGGCTGCCGACATCATGCAAACGGGCTTTCAGGAAACTGCGGACGACGCCGGCATTGCCGCCATATTGGCGACCGCTTGTCGGCCCATTCCAGGCACCTTGCCATACGCCGTGTTTCGTCATCTTGTTCCTGTCTTTTTGCCAGCGTTGGCAGGGCGGCTTTTTACGTTGTCCGAACGGATACGTTACAAAATGCTTCAGGTCTCCGCTATAATCTAAGGTTGCTAGAAGTTTTGGACAGTTTTTGCAATTTGAGTGAATGGGGTTGGTATGAGTAACGAAAAGCAGGTCGACTCCGGTCGACGAGGCTTGCTCGTCGCGACAGCAGCGGCAGGCGGAGTGGCAGGCTTGGCAACCGCAGGTGCATTGGTATCGACCTTCCAGCCATCGGAGCGGGCAAAAGCCGCCGGCGCACCGGTGGAGGCCGACATTTCCGATCTGAAGCCAGGGGAAATGAAAGTGTTCGAATGGCGCGGCAAGCCGGTCTGGATCATGAAGCGCACCGCTGCCCAGCTGAAGTCGATTGCAGAGAACGATGCCAAGGTGGCCGATCCGAAATCGGCGAAACCTTATACGATGGACTTGCCCGACTACTGCAAGAACCCCAGTCGCTCGCACACCGGTCATGAAGAAAATCTGGTCCTGGTCGGCATCTGCCCGCACCTGGGCTGTTCACCGTCCTCCAAGTTCACGCCGGGTGCGCAGACTTCGCTACCCGATGACTGGAATGGCGGCTTTTTATGCCCTTGCCACGGCTCGACATTCGACCTGGCAGGTCGTGTCTTTAAAAACAAGCCGGCGCCGAACAATCTTGACGTGCCACGCCACATGTATTTATCCGATACCAAAATTCTGATCGGTAAAGATGAGAAAGGTGAGGCCTGATCATGGCTTTCGTTGAGAAGAAACTGCCGGCCAATGCGCCGGCGTCGGCAAAGGCGCTGAACTGGATCGATGCGCGTTTTCCGCTGAGTTCGACCTATAAAGCGCATCTGTCCGAATACTACGCACCGAAGAACTTCAATTTTTTCTACGTCTTCGGCTCGCTGGCGTTGCTGGTGCTGGTGATTCAGATCGTGACCGGCATCTTCCTGGTCATGCATTACAAGCCGGATGCCAATCTGGCATTCGCTTCCGTCGAATACATCATGCGCGACGTGCCGTGGGGCTGGCTGGTGCGCTACATGCATTCGACCGGCGCCTCCTCGTTCTTCATCGTGGTCTACCTGCACATGGTGCGCGGCCTCTTGTATGGCTCGTATCGCAAGCCGCGGGAACTGGTCTGGCTGTTCGGCACCGGCATTTTCCTGTGCCTGATGGCCGAAGCCTTCTTCGGCTATCTGCTGCCATGGGGCCAGATGTCGTATTGGGGCGCCCAGGTGATCGTCAACCTGTTCGGCGCGATTCCCTTCATCGGCCCGGACCTTTCGCTCTGGATTCGCGGCGACTACGTGGTGTCGGATGCCACCCTGAACCGCTTCTTCTCGTTCCACGTGATCGCGATTCCACTGGTGCTGCTGGGCCTGGTGGTCGCGCACATCGTGGCGCTCCATGAAGTCGGCTCCAACAATCCGGACGGCGTGGAAATCAAGGACACGGTCGACGCCCGCGGTGTGCCGCTGGACGGCATTCCGTTCCATCCGTACTACTCGGTGCACGACATCATGGTGGTGGCAATCTTCCTGATCATCTTCAGCACGGTCGTGTTTTTCGCGCCGGAGATGGGCGGGTATTTCCTGGAATACAACAACTTCCTGCCGGCCGATTCCCTGAAGACGCCGCCGCACATCGCACCGGTCTGGTACTTCACGCCGTTCTATTCGATCCTGCGCGCAACGACATCGCAATTTGTCTATGCCCTGATCGCTGGCACCGCCGCCTACGTTGCGCTGATCGTGCTCAAGACGCGCCTGAAGATCGGCATGAAGATGGTCGCTGCCGTGATTGGCCTGGTATTCATCGTGGCGCTCCTGACTCTCGATGCCAAGTTCTTTGGCGTGGTGCTGATGGGGGTATCGGTCATGATCCTGTTCACGATGCCGTGGCTGGACCACTCGCCGGTGAAATCGATCCGTTATCGCCCGACATGGCACAAGACGGTTTATGGCGTGTTTTTCGTCGTGTTCGTGATCCTGGGCTACCTGGGCATCCAACCGCCGACCGATGCCCGCACCCTGGTTGCGCAGATCTGCACTTTCCTGTATTTCGGCTTTTTCCTGCTGATGCCATGGTGGAGTGCGATGGGATCCTTCAAGCGCGTGCCGGATCGGGTCACGTTCGAGCCGCACACCGCCGTCAAGTCGTAAAGGATCAACAGAATCATGAAGCTGCTGAAAAAACTGATTGCCACCGTGGCCCTGCTGCCGGTGCTGGCGATGCCGGCCCTGGCCAACGAGGGCGGCCATCCGCTGGACCGTGCGCCGGACATGACGCGTGACCTGTCGGCATTGCAGAACGGCGCCAAGCTGTTCGTCAATTACTGCCTGAATTGTCATTCCGCCTCCGCCATGCGTTACAACCGCCTGCGCGACATCGGCCTGACGGAAGACCAGATCAGGAACAACCTGCTTTTTACGGGCGACAAGGTTGGCGACCTGATGAAGGTGTCGATGAATCCAAAGGATGCCAAGGAATGGTTTGGCGCAGCACCTCCGGATCTGTCGGTGATCGCCCGTGCCAAGGCGTCGGAGGCCGGCAGCGGCGCCGATTACCTTTATACCTACCTGCGTACCTACTACCAGGATCCGGCCCGTCCGACCGGCTGGAATAACCTGGTCTATGCAAACGTGGCCATGCCGCATGTGCTGTGGCAACTGCAGGGCGTGCGCAACGCAAAGTTCACGGAAGAAAAAGACCCGCATTCAGAAGGCAAGATGATCCACACCTTCGCTGGTTTCGAGCAGGTCAAGCCAGGCACCATGACCGCCACCGAGTACGACACGGCCATCGGCAGTCTGGTGTCGTATCTGTCCTGGATGAGCGAGCCGGTGCAGTTGAAACGCCGCCAGCTCGGCGTCTGGGTCTTGCTTTTCCTGGGGATGTTTCTTGTGATTGCATGGCGGTTGAACGCGTCATACTGGAAAAACGTCAAATAGCCTATGCGCCTGCCTGACCCTGGTCGTCCGCATCGCGGGCCGCCAGGCTCGGGCAGGATTCATTTCAGGGTGAGCCGTCATGCGTCTCACCCTCTTTGTTTCTAAGGAACTACAAAATGATGGTTCTCTATTCGGGCACGACTTGCCCATTTTCCCAACGCTGCCGCCTGGTGCTGTTCGAAAAAGGCATGGACTTCGAAGTGCGGGACGTCGATCTCTTCAACAAGCCAGAAGACATCTCGACCATGAATCCGTATGGCCAGGTGCCGATCCTGGTCGAGCGTGACCTGATTCTGTACGAATCGAACATCATCAACGAGTACATCGACGAGCGCTTTCCGCATCCGCAACTGATGCCGGCTGATCCACTGATGCGTGCGCGTGCACGGCTGATGCTGTTTAATTTCGAAAAAGAATTGTTTGTCCACGTGCACACGCTGGAAAACGAAAAGGCCCGTCCATCTGACAAGAGCCATGAGAAGGCGCGCAATGAAATCCGCGACCGCCTGACGACCTTGGCGCCGCTGTTCCTGAAGAACAAGTACATGCTGGGCGATGAGTTCTCGATGCTCGACGTGGCGGTAGCGCCACTGCTCTGGCGCCTGGATCACTACGGTGTCGAGTTGTCCAAGACCGCAGCGCCATTGATGAAATATGCCGAGCGGATTTTCTCGCGGCCGGCGTACATCGAGGCACTGACACCCTCCGAAAAAGTCATGCGGCGCTAGACGGCTGCACGATGCCACCGGTGGTGCTGCAGCCATTGCACACCGCCGCGTGCGCCTTCGCCTTTACACGACAGCAGTGCTTTGCTAGTCTGATCGACATGGCTGAAACCTCGACGAAACCGTATTTGCTGCGCGCCATTTACGAATGGTGTACCGACAACGGATTTACACCCTATCTTGCCGCGATGGCGGACGGTAATGCACGCGTGCCGAAAGAATTCGTCAAGAATGGCGAGATCGTCCTCAACATCAGTTTCGGCGCGACCAGTGGCTTGAAGATGGACAACGACGCGATCCACTTCAGCGCGCGTTTCGGTGGCGTGTCGCGTGAAATTTCGGTGCCGATCGAAAACGTGGTGGCGATCTACGCGCGTGAAAACGGACAGGGGATGGCATTCGATGTCTCCCGCCTGCCGGCCCGGGATGACCCGACCGAACCGGCTGCATTTGCCGAGGCGGCCGTGACACCGATGCGTCAACCCGAGGCGATACGCCCAAACGGCCAACCGCCGACCTTGTCGTCGGTGCCCTCTCCAAGCGCGGCTGGCGACGATGACAACGATCAACCCGACCCGCCCAAAAAAGGCGGCAAGCCATTCCTTACCCGCATTAAATGACGTATACTCAGGCCCTTCTGCCGGCTTAGCTCATTTGGTAGAGCAGTTGATTTGTAATCATCAGGTGGCCAGTTCGA
>JAYTLK010000069.1:0-7211 GCA_043729515.1 Herminiimonas sp. | reverse complement strand
AGCCGCGCGGCCGCCTCGAATGCGGACAGTGCGTGTACGGGAGGACGTCGGGTCGCCATGCGTGCAGTGTGCCTTGCAGATTCGGGTTAGTTGGATATCGCGCCTACCAGCGCACGATCTTGCCCGGGTTGAGAATGTTCTGCGGATCGAGCGCATGTTTCAACGCCCGCATGGTGTCGATGGCGACATCGCCATGTTCTTCGATCAGGAAGCCCATCTTGTGCATCCCCACGCCATGCTCGCCGGTGCAGGTGCCATCCATGGCCAGTGCCCGCGACACCATGCGCGCATTGATTCCCTCGGCCCGGGCTGCGCCCGCCGGATCGTCCGGGTCCACCAGCATGAGCACATGAAAATTGCCATCGCCGACATGGCCGATGATGGAATGGGTGATTGCATGCGCCTCGCAATCGGCGCGGGTGGCCAGGATGCATTCGGCCAGGCGCGAGATCGGCACGCAGCAATCGGTGGTGATGGCACGCCAGCCGGGACGCATCTGCAGCAGCGCGAAATAGGCATTGTGGCGTGCCGCCCAGAGCCGCGACCGGTCTTCCGGGCGCGTGGCCCATTCGAAACCGCAGGCGCCATGTTCATCGGCGATCGCCTGCACGATTGTCGCCTGCTCCTGCACGCTGGCCTCGCTGCCGTGGAATTCAAACAGCAACAGCGGCTGCTCCGGCAAGTGCAGGTGATCATGCGCATTGATGGCGCGCACGCCGTATTCATCGAGAAATTCGACCCTCGCCACCGGCACGCCCATCTGGATCGTGCGGATCACCGCATTGACCGCAGCTGCCGTATCGGGGAAGGAGCAGACCGCAGCCGACACTGCTTCCGGCAGCGGATGCAGACGCACCGTGACCTCGGTGATGATGCCGAGCGTGCCTTCGCTGCCGACATACAGGCGGGTCAGGTCATAGCCGGCGGAAGACTTGCGGGCACGGGTGCCGGTCTGCAGGATGCGGCCGTCTGCTGCGACAACGGTCAACGCCAGCGTGTTCTCGCGCATGGTCCCATAGCGCACCGCATTCGTGCCAGAGGCGCGGGTGGCCGCCATGCCGCCAAGCGACGCATCGGCGCCGGGGTCGATCGGAAAGAACAGGCCGGTGTCGCGCAGGGCGGCGTTGAGCTGCTTGCGGGTCAGGCCGGCCTCGACCGTAGCGGTGGCATCCTCGGCATGGATCGCCAGCACCTGGTTCATCTGCGACAGATCGATCGTGACGCCGCCCTGCACTGCCAATACATGGCCTTCGAGCGAGGTGCCGGTGCCATAGGCGATCACCGGCACCGCATGGGAGGCACACAGCTTGACGGCAGCCGCGACCTCTGCGGTCGATCGGGCGAACACCACTGCATCCGGCGGCATCGCGTCATACGCGGATTCATCGCGTCCATGATGGGCGCAGTGGGCCGCAGCCACCGTGAAACGCGCGCCGAAGTACGCCTGCAGCGCGGCCAGCAGCGCGGCCGGCGCCGGCCGGCGGGGGTCGCTGGCAAGCGGTTGCAGGGCGGCATGCGGCAGCGGCTGGTTCATGGTCGAAGAAATCGGAGGTCAATGCAAATGGAAGACTTGCTGCGTCCGATTCTATACCGGGCCCGGCTACGGACGCTTTGCTCGGGCGCTTTGCTCTAGAGCCGCTCTCCTTTGCGGTTATCCACAGGATCGTTCTGCCGATCCGCGCGAACGAGCGTAAACGACCGCAAAAACGCACAGGTCCCGCATGACTGATTTATCGTATCCTTTGCCTTCTTCAACCGCAGGCAAGACAATCATGGGCAACCGACTCTCGAAAATCGCCACCCGCACCGGCGACAATGGCACCACCGGCCTGGGCGATGGCAGCCGCACCCCCAAGGACAGCCTGCGGGTGCATGCCATGGGCGACGTCGATGAATTGAATTCCCATCTCGGCCTGCTGTTGTGCGAACCCTTGCCGGAGGCCTTGCGCGAGGAACTGGTAACGATCCAGCATGACCTGTTCGACCTGGGCGGCGAACTCTGCATTCCGGGTTTCACGATGATCACCGATACCCACGTCGCCCGCCTCGATGCGCTGCTGGAAAAATACAATGCCGATCTGCCGCCCCTGGCCGATTTCATCCTGCCGGCCGGATCGCGCGCCGCATCCCAGGCGCATGTCTGCCGCACCGTCTGCCGCCGCGCCGAACGGGCCATCGTGGCACTCGGCGCTGCAGAGACCCTGCATGACAATCCGCGCCGTTACATGAACCGGCTGTCCGACCTGCTGTTCGTGTTGTCGCGAGTGCTGAACCGATTCGCCGGCGGCAGCGACGTGTTGTGGCAAAAAAGTCTGAGTAGTTCCTTTTAGACTTATCTGCACCTATCTATCGCCATGGCATGGGACAAGATGTGCAAGATCGTTGACGATGCGCAGCGGCGGGCAGTGACCGTTTTTTAAAAAGATCCCATGGTTGCCATTCATTTTTTGCCCTTTCTGACAGCGAGAGGGACATGGCACACGGCTTATTTGCCGTGGGTGTGTTGGTTGCAGGATCCGAGACTGGCGTGGAAATAACGATCCAGCGCATGGTTTCATTCCGAGAATCAGCAACAGGTTGACAAAACCTACGAAGTTTAGGAAACTTATCTAAAGAAGATAAACCTCCTAAGGTTGGTATAAATGACGCCGGTTGATAATCCATTCGCCCCTGGCGCCGGCACTCCGCCGCCCGAACTTGCTGGCCGGGATGCCGTGCGTGCGCAGATGACGTTGTGCATCAGGCGTCTGCGCAAGGGCCGTCCTGCCAAGAGCATGATGCTGGTCGGCCTGCGAGGCGTTGGCAAAACCGTCCTGCTTGACCAGATGATGAAGGATGCGGCGGCAGACGGCGTCGTGACCATCCGCATCGAGGCGCCGGAGGGTCGTTCGCTGCCTGCGATGCTGGCGCCGCAATTGCGGCAGGGGCTCCTGAAGCTGAGCAGGGTGGCAGCGGCAAAAGAGCTTGCGATACGTGGCTTGCGTGCCCTGGCCGGCTTTGCCGGCAAATTGAAAGTCTCGTATGCAGACATCGAAGTCGGAATCGATTACGAGTCCGAGCCTGGTCTTGCCGACAACGGCGACCTGGAAGGCGATCTCACCATGCTCCTGGAGCAGACCGGCGCGGCTGCAGCCGCCGCCGATACCCTGGTGGCGATCTTCATCGACGAATTGCAGTACGTCGAGGAGCCACAAATGGCGGCGCTCATCTCGGCATTGCATCGCTGCGCGCAGCTTCAGTTGCCACTCACCGTAGTCGGTGCCGGACTGCCGCAGCTGCGCGGCCGGATGGGGGAGGCAAAATCCTATGCCGAACGCCTTTTTGACTTTCCCTCGATCGGTCCGCTCAACCTTGATGAAGCCCGCGACGCAATTGCCAAGCCGATCCATGACGAAGGAGCGGCAATTGATCCGGATGCGGTCGACCTGATTGTTTCGTACACCCACGGCTACCCTTATTTTCTGCAGGAATGGGGTAAGCATGCCTGGGACATCGCGAAAAGCAGTCCGATCACGAAGGCGGATGTCGAGGCTGCATCGACCGAGGCAGTCGCGGCTCTCGACGAAAGTTTTTTCCGTGTGCGCTTCGACCGTCTCACCCCGACGGAAAAGCGGTACCTGCGGGCGATGGCGGAACTCGGACCGGGTCCGCATCGCTCGGGCGATATTGCCGCAGTGCTTGGCCGCGACAGCACTTCACTGGCGCCGATCCGCAGCAACCTGATCGCAAAAGGAATGATCTGGAGTCCGACGCATGGTGACACCGCGTTTACCGTTCCCCTGTTCGACGCGTTCATGAAACGGATCGTGCCGGGCTCGGAATGGCTGAAGGTCGATGCCTGAACAGCTGGCAACGGCGACCCCGGCCAGTGCGCAGCAGCGATTGCAGGCCATGCTCGCGGCTTGAGGGGAGATCTCGGGATATCTCTGCCTTCCAACAGCCAAATGCATCGTCAAAGATTCGATCATGACGCCGTGGCGGGATTACAAGGCGTTTGAGCGCGGCGCGGGAGGCTTCGATAAATTTCCCTTTCCCAGTACGAAGGTGCGCAGCACATAAGGCCATGGAAGGGCAACGATTGGCAAGATGACCCAGGCAAAGGCATAGGTCATCCCTTCTGCCGCAGAGCCTGCCAGCTTGCCACTCGTCCATAAGGGATAAGCCACGACTGCCAGCCACAGAACCTTGTAAAACACTTCCAGCAGCAGGATCGGCAGCATGCGGACCGGTTGAAAAATGCCGACCAGTCCAAGCGAAGCGAAGGCCGCCCAGGTACACCATGCCATCGCGTCGAACGGCGCCCAGTTTCCCTGGTGGGTCAGGATGGTGGTCCAGGAATCCCTTCCGAGAAACACCAGCATCAGCAGATAGATCAGCCGCATCAGATGAATATTGATCGGCGGGATGCCGTCGTGGTGTGCGGCATTGCCGATGAGGAGACGCGTGCTCATTCAACCTCCTTGAGAATGGCTTCGACCGCGGCCAGTCGGGTGTTCAGACTGTTCATCGATGCATTGATCGACGACAGCAGCGTGGCTGCCTCGGCCTGCGCCTGGGTCGCCTGCGCTGCCAGCCTCTGATACAGCACATCCTGCGCCTGCTTCGCTTTTGCCTGCTGAAGGGCGGAAAAATACTTCATGCCGAACACCAGCAGGATCGTCGCCAATGGCAAGCCAATGGTCAAGAAATAGACTTGTTCGGACATGATTTCCTTCACTTCTCAAGGTGGGTGGTCAGCGTCTTGACGGCTTCCGTGATGGCGGCCGGTGTCAGCGCATGGGTAAAACGGGTGACTTCGAAATAATTGAGCGCCTTGCCGTCGGCCGAGAGTTCCAGCGTGCTCGTGACCAGGCCGGCCTGTTCCAGCTTTTGCAAATGCAGGTGCAGCAGCGGGCGGCTGATCCCGATGTCGCGGGCAAGCTGGCTGACGTAGTTGCGCCCGCTGCCTGACAGGGCGGCAATGATGCGCAACCGATGCGGATTGTCCAGGGCGGACAACACGGACAGCAGATGATCACCTTGCGAGAGCGGTTTTTTACTTTTCACATGTAAACATTATCTGACATATGAAAGCGCGTCAATGGATTTTCGGTCAAACTGGATTGTTGTCCCAAGTAGATGGCGTCAGAGCCAGTGGCTGGCAGCACTGTCTTGCACGGTGCATGAGTGGCACTGTCTTGCACGCTGCGTTAGCGGCACAGTCTTGCACGGCGTGTCAGCGCCGCTGTAGCGCGCCCGCCAATGCGCTCTGTCACGCTTGATTTGCCCGACTGCTCGTCAGCGCAAGCTATCTCGGTCGGCTGCCACCAGCACACTGCAACGTACCCGCTCGACCAGGATCGCATCGGTAGCGCCACGCCACCAGCGCAACGCAAACGGCTTCTGCCGCGAGTGGCCGATGATGACCAGGTCGATGCTCAGATTCTCGACCAGGGTGGCAATCACATGCACCGGGTCACCGCATTCGACATGCAGACTCGATTCCAGTCCGTGTTCTTTGAGCAGCGCAGTTGCCTGACAGGCTTCGCGGTGCATGCGTTCGCGCGCGATCTGCAGGTCGGCTTCGTAGGTGGTCTCGACGAAGGTGCCGAGTTCGCTCACCACTGGGGTGGGCGGCGGATCGATCACGACCAGTACATGGACGTGGGCCGAGGCATGGGGAGGAAGGACGCGCATGCATTCATGCAGGGCGGAATGGCTGGTGCTGTTGCCATGATAGGCAACCAGGATGTTGCGGTACATATGCACGACTCCTTCACGGGTTTCGGGAGGGCAAACAACGCAATCAGTATAGGCGCGGGTTGGCGGAAACGCCATCGGCATGGGGCCTGCCATTGCAGGTGCCGAAATCAGGTTCAGCAGTCTTGTTGAAACCGGTCGCGCCTGCGCTTGGCTAGAATCGCTGCCGCCACGCGATTGCCACTCCAACTTTTTTCCATGGAATCCAGATGAACAAATCCCTGCGCCTGTCCGAAAAATGGTTTCGCCTCGGCCTATGGCTGGTCGCCTTCATTTTCGCTGGCTTCCTGATCGGTCTCGGCGGCACGCTCATCGAGCAGCTGCCGAAAGTAGAGGAACCGCTCACGCAGGACGCCTTCCTGGACCCGGCCGCGGCGAAGAAAGCAAAAGCAGCCATCGACCACGAAGCCCGCAACGGCCGCGACGCCAACGAGGCGCTCGAGCAGGCGCGGCTCAAGCTGATAGTCGCGCAGGCGGATGTGGCATCGGTTCACGTCAGCCTGGACAACTGGCTGGCAACGCGGCGCGCCACCGCGCGACCGGACCAGGACGGCGAACTGCTCACCCGCACCCGCGCGCTGGACGAGCTCACGGCCGCCGAACGCCAGGCGCAAGCCGCCGTCGAAGCACAGGAACAGCGAGCACTCGACGCCAGCCAGGCAGGCTCTCGCGCCGGCAAGGCGCTGCGTCAGCTGCAGGCGGAAGCAGCAGTCAACATGGAGGTGGCAACGAAGCGCCGCCAGTTGCGCATTTTCGGCTACCGGTTGGCGCTGACCTTGCCGTTGCTGGCAGTGGCGGGTTTCCTGTTCAAGACCAGCCGCCGCAGCCCTTGGTGGCCCTTCGTCTGGGGCTTCATTCTATTTGCGCTGTTTGCATTCTTCGTCGAGCTGGTGCCGTATTTGCCAAGTTACGGTGGCTACGTGCGATACGTGGTGGGCATCATCGTCACGGTGGTGGTGGGGCGGCAGGCGATCGTGTCGCTGAACCGCTATCTGGAACGGCAGCGGCTGGCGGAGTTGAAACCCGACGTCCAGCGGCGACAGGAACTGAGCTATGACAGTGCGCTGGCGCGCTTGGGCAAAGGCGTTTGTCCGGGATGCGAACGGCCGGTGGACTTGAAGGATGCGGCGAATGATTTTTGTCCGCACTGCGGCATTTGTCTGCACGACCGGTGCGTGCGCTGCACGACGCGCAAGAGCGCGTTTTCGAAGTTTTGTTTCTCGTGTGGCGCCGCAGGCGCGGGACGTGGCGTAGAAAAAGTCTTGTGACAGGCTTCCGGATCGAAGGCAAAACCAACCGCCGAACTCGCGGTTGCGGTTGCGGTTGCGGTTGCGGTTGACGTGCCTTCCGCTTAGCCGCTGCCGTCGAAGCAGGCGCACAAACGGATCAGAAATGAAACTTGTTTGAGCGTCAGCGAGTTGGTTTCATTTCCCGTTTGTGCGTCTGCTTCGGCGGGAACCCGAAGGGCAGCG
>JAYTLK010000068.1:0-51935 GCA_043729515.1 Herminiimonas sp. | reverse complement strand
TGTGCGCATCCAGCACTTCGAGCGTCGGCGGCAGTCTCGGCAAGCGCTTCAGGCGGTTGCCATGCACATACAGATGCGTCAACCCGGGAGGTAGCTCGGGCAACGTTTCCAGGTTGTTGAAGCCGACGTTCAAACGCTTCAGCGAAAGCAGGTCAACCAGGCATGGCGGAAGCGACGTCAGGTACAGATCGTCCAGGTCGAGGCAATCCGTGCCGTCTTCCCGCAGACAGCGCATGCGATGGGCAGCCTCGCGCCGGTGCTTGCGTTCATGCGGCAGACACGATGCAGGCGCCGCCCACTCCCATTCGCTCAGCACTGCCTCGAAGGTCGACTCCGCCTCCGACGCTGGTCCGGCAGCAATGGACGCTGCATCGACAAGCGGCATTTGCCGCCGACGTGCAATCTGGGCCAGCGCGCCGAGACGCGGCTCGGATTGCGAGCGTGGCCGCCCTGCAGCGTGTTGCGCCCAGGCGTCCGGCACCAGTGCGGTTTCGGGAGGCGAAGGCATGTCGGACGTGGGTCGTGGCTGCATGGCAGCCGGGCGCGATGCGCGGGGCAAATGGTTCACGGCAAATGAAAAAGGAGATGTTGAATACGGAGGTGGCGAGCAACTACCTTGTCGGGGCATGAGATTCGCATTTATCCAGCGATCGGAAGTTGATCGGTGTCATGAGTGCCATGATTCGCAGCGCGGCAGTCAGGCCGTTCTTGATGCTGTCATACCATTCCCAAGGTTTGGTGTCGGGTATTCAGCGCCAGGCATTGACTGCATGGCGTTTGCCGTCACGGAACCGCAAACGTGACACCGCTGTCAAATGCGCGGATTGTCCTGCAGCCATGCCTGCAGCAGTGCGCGCGGCTGCGGCGCCATGGTGTCGAGCGCCATGCTGCGCTGGCGCAGGAAGATCATTGCGGCGTAGACGTTTGCCAGCGCATTGACTTCGGCCGACAGCTTCCGCTCTTCACCCTGCGACGGGCGTGCGATGCGCCAGTGATTGATGGCTTGTTCGAGCTGGGAGAGGGTGATGTCCATCGCTGCATTGTAACTGCCGCCCGGCGCCGACCTAGCGCCGATGCATGCCAAGGAAGCGTTCGAAACGCTGCATGCCATCGTCCAGGCGTTCGATCGAGCTGGCGAAGCACCATCGCACGAAACCTTCGCCCTGCGGGCCGAATGCGCTGCCGGGCGCCAGGCCAAGAGCGGCGTCCTGCACGAGTTGCTTGCACAAGCTCAAGGTGTCATCGATGCCGTCAACCCGAAAAAACAAGTACATCGCGCCCGCCGGCCGTGGCGCCATGATGCCGGGCACGGCGTTCAGGCGCGCATGCAGGAAATCACGCGAGGCGCGGTAGCGGGCGACGGTCGCCGCAATCACCGGCTCGCCCTGCGCAATCGCCGCGATGCCGGCGCGCTGCACGAAACCCGGTGCGCAGGAGGTGTTGTATTCGATCAGCTTGCCCAGGTCTTCCATCATCGCCTGCGGTACCACCACCCAACCCAGGCGCCAGCCGGTCATGAGCCAGGATTTCGAAAAACTGTTGGCGCAGACGACCCGGTCCAGGGGGTCGGCCAGGTCGAGAAACGATGGCGCGCAGCCGACGCCGTCATCGAACACCAGCCGTTCATACACATCGTCGGCAATGATCCAGATGCCGTGCTGCCGGCAATGCGCCAGGATGCGTTCCTGTTGCGCGCGGGTAATGACCCAGCCGGTGGGATTGTTGGGCGAATTGATCAGCACCGCCCGCGTCCCCGGCGTGAGCGCTGCCAGCAACACATCGACATCGAGTTCCCAGATCTGCCCGCAGCGAAGCGGCACCTGGACCACCTCGGCGCCGAGGATGCGCGGAATCTCGATCAGGTTCGGCCAGAGCGGCGTGACCGCCACCACCCGGTCGCCCGGATTGATGATCAACTGCGCCAGCAGCATCAGTGCCGATACGCCGGACGAAGTCACGGCGATGCGTTCGGCGCCGATCGGCCGGTGCAGTGCGGACAAGTACGTCGAGAGCGCCTCACGCAAGGCCGGCAGGCCGCAATTATGGGTATAGAACGTGTCGCCGGCGTCGAGCGCCGACTTGGCAGCCGTGCGGATGAAGTCGGGTGTGACCTGATCCGGTTCGCCGAACCAGAACGGCAGCACATCATCACGGCCAAGGCCGACATTGGCCACTTCGCGGATGCGCGAGCCGCCGAGGTCCTGCACCACGGCCCGAGCCAGTGCCGCTGCGCCAGCCATGCTTACAGACACAGGATGAACCGGTTGGCGAGGTCTAGCGCGAACTCCGGGCGCAGGTAGGCCAGGAAAACCAGTGCCAGCAGGAGCATGGCAAGCGGTATTGCAAGCCAGCGCATCAGCCGCGCGTGGTGGGTCGGGGGATCGGCGTCCGGCTTCGTTGCAGACCATTGCGCCGGTCCGCCAGCTGCAGCATGGATGTCGTCCAAGCCAGGGCCGCCAGCGGCAGGACGAATCTCGCTCATGCCACCGCCATCGCATCCCGCGCGATCGGTTTTTCATCGATCGGCAGATTGATCAAGGCCGCTCCCAGGCCCAGCAACAGCGTGATGGTCCAGACCGTGTCATAGCTGCCCTGGCGGGTGTAGAGATAGCCGCCCAGCCACACCCCGAGAAAGCTGCCGACCTGATGCGACAGGAACACGAATCCGGCCAGCATCGACAGATAGCGCACGCCAAAGATACCGGCAATCACGCCATTGGTCAGCGGTACCGTCGACAGCCAGAGCAAGCCGATCGCCGCTGAAAAAATATAGACCGACCAGGCCGACAGTGGCGCCAGCAGGAACAAACCGATGACGATCACCCGGCTCAAGTAAATTCCCGACAGCAGAAAGCGCTTCGGGAAGATGCCGCCGAGCTTGCCGGCGTAATACGAGCCGGCGATGTTGAACAAACCGATCAGCGCCAGCGCGGCAACTGCCACGTTGGCATCGGCCAGCCCGCGATCCTTCAAGTACGCCGGCATGTGCACGCCGATGAACACCAGCTGAAAGCCGCAGACGAAATAGCCGGTCAGCAGCAGTCGGAACGACCCATGCGAAAACGCTTCCCGCACCGCTTCGACGATGCTCTGCTGACGTCCGACCGGCGCAGCCGCTACCGGCTCGCGCAGGAAATAGGCCATCGGCACCATCAGCACCACCACCAGCGCCCCCAGCACATAGAACGCGGTCTGCCAGCCGGTGGCCGAAATCAGCCGCTGCTCGATCGGCATCAGCAGGAATTGGCCGAAGGAGCCGGCCGCCGAGGAAATGCCGAAGGCCCAGGAACGTCGCGATGCAGGTGCGATGCGGCCGATGATGCCGCTGATGGCACCGAATGCAGTGCAGGCCAGCGCCGCGCCGATCAGTACGCCGGAGCCGACCACGAAGGCAGTCGGCTGGTCCACCAGCGCCATCCAGAGCAAGCCGCCGGCGTAGAAGAAGGCGCCGGCCACCACCACCCTGGCAGTGCCGAAGCGATCTGCCGCCATGCCGGCGAATGGACCGAAGACGCCCCACATCAGGTTCTGCAGCGCCAGCGCCAGGGAATAGGTCTCGCGGGTCCAGCCATGTACCTGCGATATCGGCTGCATCCAGAAACCGAACCCATGCCGCACGCCCATGGCAAGTGTCAGGACGACGCCGCTGGCGATCAGGACAGTGGTGAGATGCGGTGCACGCTGGACGCTCATCGGATGCTCGGCGAAAGTAGGGGAAGCGGCGAGTGTAGCGCAAAGTGCTTTTTGCAAAGATTTCGCTACGTGCGACTCCAAGGCAGTCAGCAGCACCGGTCACATCAATCGTGTCCGCGTCGGCGAGATCGCTTGCATCGCCTGCATCTCCTGCGTTTTCTGCATTGCATGGGCGGCGGATCAGCCAGGCTCGTGGCTGCGCTTTTTTCGGAGTCCGCCTGGCCAACTACCGGTTCCACATCGTGACCGGGTTCGCAGAATCCACTTTCGGTGGCAATCCGCTGTATTTGAGTCGATACCGGCGCCGACCGGGCGATCCGGGTCGGCGGCCAGGTAGTCGAGCAGGCGCGCGGGAGCCTGACGATCTAAACGGCGTTACTTGCCGTTGGGATTGGTCGACGGCAGGCTGCTGCCGGAACCGGCGCTGCTGTTGCCCATGCTGCCGCTGCCGCCGGTGCTGCCGGCACCGGAACTGTCGGGCATCGTGCCGCCGGAAGATCCGGGAAGGCTGCCTGCACCACCCGCACCACCGGAAGTGCCGACGCCACCCGACGTGCCATAGCCACCTGCGCCGCCGGAGGTGCCATAGCCACCGCCGCCGCTGCTGGCGCCCGACCCCGCGCCACTCGATGTCCCGGCGCTGCCGCTGCCACTGCCGCTGCTTCCACTGCTGCCGCCGGAAGCCCCCGACATGCTGCTGTCTCCCGCGCCGGGCGAGCGGCCGGACATCGAACTGCAGGCGGCCAATGTCACCACGCATGCGGTCAAGGCGATCTGTTTGATCATGAATTTCTCCTGTGTTGAATGGCTGCAGGAAGACTGCGTGCCTTGACATGGATAGAATTGCATGCATGCGGAAGGTTCCGTGGTGGCGCTTGATGCGGTCGGTGCTGGCTAGTCATAGTATTGCGCGAGCTATGTGAGGCGGTCACTTGCCACTCGGCACGCGAGCCGCTAAGGTGCGGGTCTTTCCGGGTATTTCCGCACCTTTCCGCGTATTGCCGGATTTTTTCGGGTATCCCGCTGAATTTCCGCAGCTTTCCATATCGTCCCTTTCAACCAACCATCGACCACTTACCATGTCAGCAGGTTCCAGCGGCTCTACCCGCGCCATCCTTTACGCCCTCGGCGCCAATGGCGGCATCGCGATTGCGAAATTCGTCGCAGCAGTTTTTACCGGATCGGGCGCCATGCTGGCCGAGGCGATCCATTCGGTGGCCGACTGCACCAACCAGGTTTTTTTGCTCATCGGCCTGAAGGAAGCGAAGCGGCCTCACGACGAAGCGCATCCGATGGGCTATGGCCGGGTCGTGTATTTCTGGGCAATGATGGTGGCGCTGCTGCTGTTCTTCGTCGGCGGCGCGTTCTCGGTCATGGAAGGCATCGATCACCTGCGCCACCCGGCGCCCTTGAAAAGCGTCACCATTGCCTTGGTCGTGCTGGGCATATCCGTAGTGCTGGAAGCGTTTTCACTGTATGGCGCAATGCGGGAGATCAACCGCATTTCGAACGGCAAGTCTTTCTTCGCCTGGTTCCGCGAGACCCGGCAGTCCGAACTGATGGTGGTGGCAGGCGAGGACATCGCGGCGCTTGCCGGGCTGGTCGTCGCCTTCGTGGCGGTGTCGGCCACGGCCTTGACCGGCAATCCGATGTGGGACGCGCTCGGCTCGGTGGTGGTCGGCGTACTCCTGATGCTGGTGGCGCTGTTCGTCACCCGCGAGGTCAAGGCGATGATCACCGGCGAATCGGCCGCGCCCGAAGTGCGCACGGCGATCCGGGCGCATATCGAGGCCCGCCCGGAAGTGGCCGGCGTCATCAACCTGATCACGCTGCAATGGGGCGAGCAACTGATGATCGCGGTACAAGCCAAGATGCAGCCACAACCTTCCGACCGGGCACTAATCGACGCCATCAATGCGGTCGAGGAAAGCATCCAGCAGCGCTGGCCGCAGGCAAAATGGTGTTTTTTCGAGCCGGACGTGGTCGGTGGTGTCGATTAGGGAGAAGCGATGATCGAGGGCAGCTGCCATTGCGGTGCCGTGCGTTATGAATACGTGGGCAAGTTCGGCACCATCACCATCTGCCACTGCGCCGATTGCCGGCAGTTGCAGGGCACCGGCGTGGTCGCCGCACCGGCCGATGCCCGGACATTGCGCTGGACTGCCGGGCAGGAACTGATAACGGAATATGCTTCGTCGGCAGACAAGCTGCGGGCATTCTGCAGCCGCTGTGGCACGCCCTTGTATTCACGCCGTCCGCAAGCACCGGACATGCTGCGCCTGCGCATGGGGAGCATCCGCACGCCGGTTGATGCAACGCCGACGGCACATATCTTCTGCCATGACTTGCCACCCTGGGCAGCGCTGGACGACGCGCTGCCGCGTCATGCAGCGCAGGAACCGGGGCGTCGATAGCCGGCAACCGTGTTGCAGACACCGGACCCGTTACACGGGCGGAATCACGCAAGTGCTGGCCTCAGGCGGCGATTTTCTTGGTCGCCGGCTTGCGGACTGCTGCTTTTTTGGCGACGACATTCTTGACGGCGGCTTTCTTCACCACCGCTTTCTTGACCACTGCCTTTTTTGCTCCTGCCGTCGCTACTGCTTTCTTTACTGCCGCCACCTTTGTCGGAATTTTCTTTGCAGCCGGCTTGCGGGCCGCCGTCTTGACGGCCACTGGTTTCGACGGCGCACGTCCTTTCGGCTTGGCTGCGCTGCCTGCCGCGGCAACCGCAGTCACCACGCCATCGGCATCGGTCACTTCAGCCGCCGCCTTGCCCTTGCCCGGCGCCTTTTCCTTGCGCGGCTCGAACTCGAAGCTGACCTTGCCATCCTTGCCCTTGGCCAGATAGGCCTTGAACGGACGGCGGGTGCGTTGCGAGACAAAGCCTGGCATCAGATCAGTGCGACCTTCGTTGAGCAATTTGACCATCTGCTCCGGCAGGATTTCCTGCTGCAGGATGATGCGTCCGCTACGGAAGTCACAGGTCTTCGGCTTGGCCACGCTGTTCTCACAGACGTAGGCCAGGCCCATTTCATAGACACCGGCGGTGCATTTCGGGCAGGCGCCAAGCGGCGTCTGATCGGTAAAATCGACGCCTTCGCCATTTTCGCCTTCGGCATCGTTCTGGCCGAAATCGAATTCGAGCTTGTAGTTCTGGATGTCCTCGTCGCGCGAAATTTTCAAAATGGCGGCGAACGGCCGGCCGATCTTGGAGCGGAAGCCCTGCAGCGGGCCGATGGTACGGTTGGTGAGCAATTGCTCGACTTCGGGCACCTCGAACTGGCGGCTGCCCGGCGTCTTGCTGATCGAAAATTCGCACTTGGTACAGGCGAAACGCCGATAGTTTTCCTTCACCACCGCCTGGCAATTCGGACACGGCGTCGTCAGCGTCGCGTAATCGCCCGGGATGGTGTCGTTATCGTATTCCTTGGCGCGCTTGACGATGATCTGGGTCATCTGCGCGATCTCGCGCATGAATTCCTCGCGGCTGATCTTGCCGCGCTCCATCTGCGAAAGTTTGTATTCCCATTCGCCCGTCAGTTCCGGCGCCGTCAGCTCGGACACACCGAGGCCGCGCAACAGCGTCATCAATTGAAACGCTTTTGCGGTCGGCATCATTTCCCGACCTTCGCGCAGCAGGTATTTTTCGTTCAACAAGCCTTCGATGATGGCCGCGCGGGTGGCTGGCGTACCGAGCCCCTTGCCGGCCATGGCATCGCGCAGGTCTTCGTCATCGATCAGCTTGCCGGCGGTTTCCATGGCCGACAGCAGCGTTGCTTCCGAGTAGCGCGCCGGTGGTTTGGTCACCAACCCATTGGCGGTGATCGTGTCGGTCTGGACTTTTTCGCCAGCCGCCACCGGCACCAGCGTGCCGTCGCCCTCACCGGCCTTTGCATCCGGGTCGGCTGCATTCTTGCCATACACCGCCAGCCAGCCGGGATTGGTCATGACCTTGCCCTCGGTCTTGAACTGATGGCCGGAGACTTCGGTAAAGCGGGTCGTGACCTGGAACTCCGCCGCGGGAAAAAAGATCGCCATGAAGCGGCGCGTGACCAGGTCGTAGAGCTTCTGTTCCGGCTCCGACAGATTCTTCGGCGCCTGGGTGGTCGGGATGATGGCGAAGTGGTCGCTGATCTTGGTGTTGTCGAAGATGCGCTTGTTCGGCTTGACCCAGTTCTTGTTCAGGATCTGCGCGGCAAACTGGTAGTAATTACTGTTCTCGGACAAGGTCTCCAGGGTCTGCTTCACCGTCGACAGATAATCTTCCGGCAGGTGCTTGGAGTCGGTCCGCGGATAGGTCAGAACCTTGTGTTTTTCATACAGTGCCTGCGCCAGGCCGAGGGTGTTCTTGGCCGAGAAACCGAAGCGCGCATTGGCCTCGCGCTGCAGGCTGGTCAGGTCGAACAGGGCCGGCGCCATCGAAGTAGTCGGCTTGGCTTCTTCGGTGACGATGCCCTGCTTGCCCCGGCAAGCGGAGACGATCGATTCGGCCGCGGCCTTGCCCCACAGGCGCTCGGCGCGCTTCTCGGGGTCCAGCTCATCTTTCTTGAATTTCATGTCCAGCCAGCGGCCCTCGTAGACACCGGCGGCGCAGACGAAATCCGCCCGCACTTCCCAGAAATCCCGTGAGACGAAACTTTTGATCTTCTCTTCCCGCTCGACCACGATCGACAGGGTTGGCGTCTGCACCCGGCCCACCGTCGTCAGATAAAAACCGCCCTCTTTCGAGTTGAAGGCCGTCATCGCGCGGGTGCCATTGATGCCGATCAGCCAGTCGGCTTCACTGCGGCAACGGGCGGCATCCGCCAGCGGCAACATGTCGGCATCGTCCCGCAAGTGGGTAAAGGCTTCGCGGATCGCGCCCGGCGTCATCGATTGCAGCCAGAGCCGCTTGATCGGCTGCTTGGCCTTGGCGTTCTGCGCAATCAGGCGAAAGATCAGTTCTCCTTCGCGCCCGGCGTCGCAGGCATTGATCAGTGCCGTCACATCCTTGCGCTTGATGAGGCGGTTCAATACTTTCAGGCGCGACTCGGTCTTGGCGATCGGGTTCAAGGCAAAGTACGGCGGGATCATCGGCAGGTGTGTGAAGGACCACTTGCCGCGCTTGACGTCGAACTCTTCCGGCACTGCGATCTCGAGAAGGTGGCCAACGGCTGACGAGAGCACGTATTCATCCGACTCGAAATACTCATCATGCTTGGTGAAGCCGCCGAGCGTCTTCGCGATGTCGTTTGCGACAGAAGGCTTCTCGGCGATGATGAGGGTTTTGGTCATGAGGATGGTCTCGAAAGATGCACGGCAATGCGCGCACTATAAAGCAAAGATCGGCGCGCAGTACAGCACGGTGCAGGCACGGTGTGCAGCAAGCGCACGACGAAATGACAAACGGCGCGCGGGTCAGAAACCGGCGCGCCGCAGGGGCAGACTGAGGATGATCGTGGCGAACATCAGTGCAGCATGCGTGGTTCCGGATCGTCGTCGTCGAGAAACAGCTCATCGAACATCAGGCCATCCGGTTCCTTGCCCTGGCTCCACAACACCATCAGCACGATCACTTTCAGTTTATCGAGTGACAACTGCGACTCACGCACTGCAAGCGCCCGCTCGACCACGATTTCACGCTGGACAGGATTGAGCACCTTGGCCGCTTCCAGAAACTGGATGAAGCCGATGGCGGCGGTTCCAAGGGCGTCATATTCCTGCTGTACATAGATCCGCACGCCAAAGGAAAATGCGGTTTGCTGCTGATATTGGCCAGAGAATTCGCTGTTTGTTTCGGCCAGGTCCGTCAACCAGCCCAGAGCGCGGGTGATCTCCTCTTCTTCGAAACCGACGGCCGACAATTTCTTGGCCAGGGCGACCGAATCCGGACAGGCATCGGGCCGGTAATAGGTTTCATAAAGATAAACAAGGACGTCGAACATGGATCTACTCTAGCGCTAAGAGGGAAACGGCACAAGCTTTCACAGGCGCGCCTAAGAATCTGGCGAAGGTCGAATTCGGTCTGCCGCACACAAGGTGCAATTGGCGACGCAGCACGGCTGTCTGCAGCCATTTGCCGCGATTCATGCTGTCCTGACATGGTGAGTTTCTCTGAAGCATACCCGAAAATCCGCTTGCCGCAAGTCGCGCCGGAACCAGCCACGCCTGGTGTCGGCCGCCAGCCACGATGCCGGCAACATCAGGCGAGCCGCTGGTAGGCGCCGCCCGGCAGCAGTGCGATCAAGCCTTGCAATTCAAGCTGCAGCAGATGTGCCGACAGGCGTGCGCTGTCGAATCCGCAGCGCATGCCCAGCAAATCCGGCGATACCGGATCGAAACCCATGGCCTGCAATACCGGATCGGTCGTGGCCGGGTCATCCGCGGCAGCCGTGCGGGTGCCGACCTGGACCGGCGATGCACGAAACAGCGATCGTTGCCTTGGCAGGTCGCTTGCCACGGGCGATGCCGGTTGCAGCGCGTCCAGGATGTCCTGCGCCGACTCGACCAGCAAAGCGCCCTGCCGGATCAGTTGATGGCAGCCCTTGGCCAGTGGCGAGTGGATCGAGCCGGGTATGGCAAAGACATCCCGGTTCTGTTCCGCGGCCATGCGCGCGGTGATCAGCGAGCCCGACTGCGCAGCTGCCTCGACGACCAGCACGCCGTGCGCCAGGCCGCTGATGATGCGATTGCGGCGTGGGAAGTTCGATGCGATCGCCTGCATCCCGAGCGGGTACTCGCTCAGCAGGCAACCGGCTTCGGCGATCGCATGCGCCAGCGCCCGGTTGCGCGCCGGATAGACGATGTCGGCGCCGGTGCCGATGACCGCGATCGTCGAGCCGGCGGCGGCTGGCGCTTTCTGCAGGGATGCGAGACTCGCCTGGTGCGCTGCCGTATCGACACCGAGCGCCATGCCGGAGACGATGGTCCAGCCGGCGTCGGCCAATGCACCGGCGAACTGGCCTGCGTTGGCCATTCCCTGGGCGGTGGCGTTGCGGCTGCCGACTATTGCCACGCATGGCGCAGAGAGCAGCGCCGTGCGGCCTTTCGCATACAGCAGGATCGGCGGATCGGGGATTTCCAGCAGCCGCTGCGGATAGCCGGCATCGCCCAGGGTGATGACGTGATTGCCTTCGCCATCGGCCCAGGCAAGGGTACGGTCGGCTGCAGCCTGCATGGCGGCCGTGGGTGAGGTGAGCAGCGCCTGCGCCACCCGTGCCGACACCACGGCGCACAGGGCGTCGTGGCTGGCCTGAAAGATATTCTCGGGAAGTCCGAATGCGCTCAGCAAACGACGCGCGGTGTCGGGACCGACACCGGCGGTTTGCGCCAGGCGCAGCCAGCCCGACAGATCGGGCGCGGCCGGCATGGCCGGTTATTGCGCGGTGTCGGGCGAGGCCGCCAGGTCGCCGACCTGCACCGGCTTGCGCACCTGCATCACCAGGCCGTAGGAAACATGCTTGAAGACGCGGAAGATGAACAGTTCACCGTAGGCTTCGTCGGGCAGGCGCACCGGCTTCTTGCCGTCGGTGGTGTCCTTGATGATGCCGCCGAAGTGCGACAGCTGCAGCACCGTGCCGACATCAAGACCTTCTTCGGCGCCCCGATTGACCGACACCACCTGGTTCTGGCCGGCTTGCGTCACGCCGCCGTAGACCGAGACGATGCGGGCATCGACCTGTTGCGCCGGCGGATGCGGCACGTAGTTGATCAATGGCTGCGGCGGCTGCGGCACCATGCGGTCGCCGACACCCATCTCTTCCTTCGAAGCGATGACGGTGAAGCTGTCGGCTTCATCGGCGGTGCGGCCGGCACGCACCAGGCGCACGTCGCCCAGGTACATCGCTTCGTAGCCGATGATCTTTTCGGTGCCCGGATCCTTCAACGGCCGGCCCGGGCGGAACACCTGGAAGTTCTTCTCCCCTTTCAGGTCGCCGCGCACGTAGGCCCGGTCGCCCTTGCCGATGTAGACATGGTTTTCCTGGGTGGCGACGATGCGTGGCGCATATTTGAATTCATCCTCCTCGATGATCAGCGGTTGGCTCAGGAACGGCTCGATCACGCTGGCAGGAATCGAGCGGATGGCGTCGGCATCGAAACTGCTGATGCGCACCTGCGGCGAGAGGCGCACGTTATTGGCGCCCCCGCCGGTAGGGCGCCCCAGTCGCAGGCGGCCGGCCGCGCGGTCGAAATAGACGATCTGACCCGGATAGATCCAGTGCGGATTGCGGATCTCTTCGCGGTTCATGCCCCAGACTTGCGGCCAGCACCAGGCATGCTGCAGGAATTTGCCGGAGATATCCCACAGGGTGTCACCCTTGACCACCACATGCTGGTCCGGCGCATTGGGTAGGAAAGCACAGCGCGCTGCCGGCACCACTGCCGGCATGGCAGCCTGATCGGCGGGTGCGGCAGCGACGATCGATGAAAGCGAAGCAAGGGCGGCGGTGGAAGCGAGAAGGAGTGCGGCTGTGCTAAACTTTTTCATGGTTTGTCCGGTGAGCGTGGCTGTGGAGCAGAACAGAAACGATGCCACAACTTGTTGTCGAAGCGCACACGTTATGCGAGACAACTCTTGTCAAATCGCATCAAATTTTGCCCATATATCATTGAAGTAGCAAGACAAACACCCCCCTACACTGTTGCTCTGTTGCACAAAAGCCGTATGTCATTACTCTCGATTCTTCGCTATCCCGATCCGCGCTTGCACAAGGTTGCCAAAAGCGTCAGCGTTTTCGATGCACGCCTGAAGCGGCTCGTTGCCGACATGGCCGAAACCATGTACGAGGCGCCGGGCGTCGGCCTGGCCGCCACCCAGATCGACGTGCACGAGCGCATCATCGTCATCGATACGTCCGACAATCATGGTGACCTGCGCGTGTTCATCAACCCGGAGCTGGTCTGGACCAGTCCGGAGCGCGCAATCTACGATGAAGGCTGCCTGTCGGTGCCGGGCATCTACGACGGCGTCGAACGCCCGTCACAGGTGAAGGTGCGCGCCTTCGACGCTGATGGCAAGCCGTTCGAACTGGAAGCCGATGGCCTGATGGCGGTCTGCATCCAGCACGAGATGGATCATTTGCTGGGCAAGGTGTTCGTCGACTACCTGTCGCCGTTGAAGCGCAACCGCATCAAGGCCAAGATGCTCAAGGAAGAACGCGAACTGAGTCGCGACAGGCAACGCGCCGGGTAGGGTTTTCACGCTGGCGACGGCGCGGCCAGGCCGCACCGTACACCGCAGGTGCGGCGCATGATGACGGATCTGGCCGGCTTTTCAATTTCGGCAAACGGGCAATGCTTTCCATGAAAATCGTTTTCGCCGGCACACCCGAATTCGCGGCCACCGCGCTTGCCGCCCTGCATGCGGCCGGTATCGAAATCGTGCTGGTGCTGACGCAGCCCGACCGACCGGCCGGGCGCGGCATGCAGTTGCATGCTTCACCGGTCAAGCAGTTCGCCGTGGCGCATGGCATTCCGGTGACCCAGCCGGTCTCGCTGCGGCTGGACGGCAAATATCCCGAGGATGCGGCGGCGGCCCATGCGCTTCTCCAGGCAACCGAGCATGCGGTCATGGTGGTGGCAGCCTATGGCCTGATCCTGCCGCAGAGCGTGCTCGACATCCCGCCGCTGGGCTGCATCAACATCCACGCGTCGCTCCTGCCCCGCTGGCGTGGCGCGGCGCCGATCCACCGCGCCGTCGAAGCCGGCGACACCGACACCGGCATCACCCTGATGCAGATGGACCGGGGTCTCGACACCGGCGCGATGCTCGCACGCGAGGCACTGCCGATCGCCGTTGACGACACCACCGCCAGCTTGCATGACCGGTTGGCAGAATTGGGCGGCCGGATGATCGTTGACTGCATGCAGGGGCTCGCTGCCGATCCAGGCAGACGCCTGCCTTCCACGCCCCAGCCGGATGCCGGCGTGAGTTATGCCGCGAAGATCCTGAAGGACGAGGCCGCCCTCGATTTCGCACAACCGGCGGCCGTGCTCGCGCGCCGCATTCGCGCCTTCAATCCGTTTCCCGGTGCGAGCGCCCGCTTCGGCGATACCGTGCTCAAGATTTGGCATGCTGAAATCGTCCCGGGGGGCGAAGGCAAGCGCGATCCGGCGATTCCCCCCGGTTCGATCCTGGCCGCTGACGCCCTGCACGGTGTTCTGGTTGCTTGCGACGAAGGCGCGCAGGGCGGCGTGCTGCGCCTGACCGAATTGCAGAAACCGGGCGGCAAGAAGCTGGCCGACACGGATTTCATCCAGGGCTTCGCGCTCGAAGGCGGACACCTGACCTGAGCGCGGCTTGCAGACGCCGGAACATCCGGATTTTCCGCAATCTGCCTGCCAGCCGGCCACAAGTGCCATCGACGATTTATCGTATAATTCAGCGGCGCCGATTTGATCCCTCAATCAAACCAGCTTGCGGGCGCCAGGGTCCCAGTCCCCCTATAAATACAGCTAAAGCGGCGCTCGGAAACAGCCCGGACCCGCTCATGCCGTTCCGGGCTGTTTTTTTGTTTGGATGTTCAATGAAACGCGATCACCTGCCTGTCATCTCGGCCACCGAATCCCTCTTGCGCGACCTGCTCGCCAGGCGCATCCTGATTCTCGACGGTGCGATGGGCACGATGATCCAGCAATATCATCTGTCGGAAGCCGATTACCGTGGCAACCGCTTTGCCGATTTTGCGCCGCCGGGCAAGGAAGTCTTCGTCAAGGGCAACAACGAGCTGCTGTCACTGACCCAGCCGCAGATCATCAGCGAAATCCACGAGCAGTATCTGGCCGCCGGCGCCGACCTGATCGAATCAAATACCTTCGGCGCGACCTCGATTGCCCAGGACGATTATCAGATGGGCGAGCTGGCCTATGAGATGAACGTGGCTTCAGCTCGCCTGGCGCGGGCGGCCTGCGACAAATACAGCACATCGGGCAAGCCGCGCTTCGTGGCCGGCGCGCTCGGGCCGACACCGAAGACGGCGTCCATCTCGCCGGACGTGAACGACCCGGCAGCACGCAACATCAGCTTCGATCAATTGGTCACGTCTTACCTGGAGCAGACCCGCGGTCTGGTCGACGGCGGCGCCGACGTGCTGCTGGTCGAGACGATCTTCGACACGCTCAACTGCAAGGCAGCGCTGTTCGCCATCGAGACCTATTTCGATTCACCCGAGCGGCGCAACATGCCGCGCCTGCCGATCATGATTTCGGGAACGGTGACCGATGCATCCGGGCGCATTCTGTCCGGGCAGACGGTACCGGCATTCTGGAATTCGATCCGCCATGCGCGACCGTTGACCGTCGGCCTGAACTGCGCGCTGGGCGCGGCGCTGATGCGCCCGTATGCGGAGGAGCTGTCGAAGATCGCCGACACCTTCGTGTGCATCTACCCGAACGCCGGCTTGCCGAATCCAATGAGCGACACCGGTTTCGACGAGACGCCGGACGTGACCTCGTCGCTGCTGCGCGACTTCGCCGAGAGCGGTTTCGTCAATATCGCCGGCGGCTGCTGCGGCACCACGCCGGCGCACATCCAGGCGATTGCCGACGTGGTAAGGACGATCGCGCCGCGCGTCGTGCCGCAGGTGGCGCCGGCGATGCGCCTGTCGGGTCTCGAACCCTTCACGATCGACGACGACTCGCTGTTCGTCAACGTCGGCGAACGCACCAACGTGACCGGCTCGAAAGCGTTTGCGCGCCTGATCCTCAATGAGCAATACGACGAGGCACTGGCGGTCGCCCGCCAGCAGGTCGAGAACGGCGCCCAGGTCATCGACATCAACATGGATGAAGCGATGCTCGACTCGGTCGCCGCCATGACGCGCTTCCTGAACCTGATCGCCTCGGAACCCGACATCGCGCGGGTGCCCATCATGATCGATTCCTCCAAGTGGAGCGTGATCGAGGCCGGCCTGAAATGCGTGCAGGGCAAGGCGATCGTCAACTCGATCTCGATGAAGGAGGGCGAGGAAGAATTCCTGCGCCAGGCGACGCTGTGCCGGCGCTACGGCGCAGCCGTCATCGTCATGGCCTTCGACGAAAAGGGCCAGGCCGATACCTATCAACGCAAGATCGCCATCTGCAAGCGGGCCTACGATCTGCTGGTGTCGCAGGTAGGTTTTCCGCCGGAAGACATCATCTTCGACCCGAACATCTTTGCCATCGCAACAGGCATCGAGGAACACGACAACTACGCGGTCGATTTCATCGAAGCGACGCGCTGGATTCGCGCCAACCTGCCGCATGCGAAGATCAGTGGCGGCGTCTCGAATGTCAGCTTCAGCTTCCGCGGCAATGATCCGGCGCGCGAGGCGATTCATACCGTGTTCCTGTATCACGCGATCCAGGCCGGCATGACGATGGGCATCGTCAACGCCGGCATGATGGGTGTCTACAGCGAGCTCGATGCCGAGCTGCGGGAGCGGGTCGAGGATGTGGTGCTGAACCGTCCGGTCCACGGCGCACGAGGCAAGCAGCAAGATGACGGGAAAGGCGAAACCCAGAGCGCCACCGAACGGATGATCGAATTCGCCGGAACGCTGAAAGCCGGCGGCAAGAAGGAAGAACAGAATCTGGTCTGGCGCGAAGCCCCGGTGCAAAAGCGCCTGGCGCATGCGCTGGTGCATGGCATCACGCAGTGGATCGTGGAAGACACCGAAGAAGCACGCCAGCAATTGCTCGATGATGGCGGCCGGCCGATCCACGTCATCGAAGGCCCGCTGATGGACGGCATGAACATCGTCGGCGACCTGTTCGGCCAGGGCAAGATGTTCCTGCCGCAGGTGGTTAAATCGGCGCGTGTCATGAAGCAGGCAGTCGCCCACCTGATCCCCTACATCGAGGAAGAGAAAGCGCTCGAAGAACAGCGCACCGGCATCGCCGCCAAACCGAAGGGCAAGATCGTGATTGCCACCGTCAAGGGAGACGTGCATGACATCGGCAAGAACATCGTCTCGGTGGTCCTGCAGTGCAATAACTTCGAAGTGGTCAACATGGGCGTGATGGTGCCCTGCGCCGAGATTCTGGCGCGTGCGAAAGCCGAGAATGCCGACATCATCGGCCTGTCCGGCCTGATCACGCCGTCGCTGGAAGAGATGGCGTATGTCGCGAAAGAGATGCAGCGCGATCCGTATTTCCGCGGGTTGAAGATGCCGCTGTTGATCGGCGGCGCCACCACCTCACGCGCGCACACGGCGGTGAAGATCGCGCAGAATTACGACGGCCCGGTGGTCTATGTGGCCGATGCCTCGCGTTCGGTGTCGGTGGCGCAGTCGCTGCTGACACCCGAGCAGCGCGATGCCTACATCGCCGACATCGCCGCCGACTACCAACGCATCCGCATCCAGCATGCCAACAAGAAGGCTGTGCCGCTGCTGAGCCTGGCGCAGGCGCGCGAGAACCGTGCGCTGCTGCCCTTCGATGGCGCCGCGTCTCCGGTCAAACCGAAGTTCATTGGCCGACGCGTGTTCAAGAACGTCGATCTGGGAACGCTGGCGCAATACATTGATTGGGGTCCGTTCTTCCAGACCTGGGACCTGGCCGGACCCTTCCCGGCGATTCTGACCGACGAGGTCGTGGGCGAGTCGGCCAGCAAGGTCTATGAAGAAGGCCAGGCGCTGCTGAAGAAAGTCATCGATGGCCGGTGGCTCACCGCCAACGGCGTGGTTGCCCTAATGCCGGCCAACTGCATCAACGACGACGACATCGAAATCTACACTGACGACACCCGCACAGAAGTCGCCTTCACCTACTACGGCATGCGCCAGCAAACCGTGAAACCGGTGATCGATGGCGTGGCCCGGCCGAATCAGTGCCTGGCCGATTTCATCGCACCGAAATCCTCGGGCGTGGCGGACTACATCGGCCTCTTCGCGGTGACGTCCGGCATCGGCATCGAGAAGCATGAACAGCGCTTCGAAGCGGCGCATGACGATTATTCATCGATCATGTTGAAGGCCCTGGCCGACCGGCTGGCCGAAGCATTTGCCGAACAACTGCATGAACGGGTGCGCACCGATCTGTGGGGGTATGTGCCGAACGAGGCGCTGAATGCATCAGCCCTGATCGCCGAGCAGTATCGCGGCATCCGGCCGGCGCCCGGCTATCCGGCCTGCCCGGAACATACGGTCAAGGCCGACATGTTCAAGCTATTGCAATGCGAAGAGATCGGCATGCAGCTGACCGAATCCTATGCGATGTATCCGGGTGCAGCGGTTTCCGGATTCTATTTCGCGCATCCGGAATCGAAGTACTTCAGCGTCGGCAAGGTCGGTGACGATCAGGTGGCCGACATGGCCCAGCGGCGCAGCGTGCCGAAGGAGTTGATCGAACGGTGGCTGGCGCCGAACCTCGGTTAGGCGTTGCCAGGCCGCGCGGCCGGCGGCGCGGGATTTTCGATGTCAGGGGCGGGGGCTGCTGCATCAGCCGGCCCCGGTTCGGCGGCCGCGTCGGTAAAATCAAGCACATGCTGCTGGCGTGGTCCGGTAGATAATGCCGGTGAGGGAGGCTCGGTTGAAGGAAGCATGTCGGTTGGAGAAATAATGTCGTCTGCATGCTCTTGCTGCGGCCGGGGATGGATGCCACAAGCCGTGGCCAGCAGAACCATCGACAATACCGCCAATGCGCCACCGGCTGCACCTTCGACTTCAAATTCTGCTTCATGTCCCGTGGCGCCTCGGGTTGTCTCCATTCTGGCCAACGGCACCAGACCCATGATGACTGCACCGAATGCCGCGGACATACCCGTATATAAAGCGGCTTCCGCCACGCGAATCCGGGTCGCCTGGTTGGACGGCAGGCGCAGTGCCGGCAATCCTGGCATGCCATTGCGCAGCCGCGCGCGTCCTGCCGCTGTGGCAGGTCGCCGCGCCGTGCCGGCATCGGTTGCATCTGCGGGTCGCGCCGGCAGCGCTTGAACCTCTGCCGCAGGCGCGACGCGAGGCGTGGTGCGGGATATACGTGGCATTGAGTCGGTCTCCGGAAGTGCCGGTCAGCGGCGTCCCAACTACTGGCACGCCATCCACCGTTGCATCTTACTTTAGCGAAAAATCCATGCAGTATTTGTCGCAGCACGAAGAAGCTTCCTCTTTTACGTTTGGAAACCTGCCTGCATGCATCGTGGCATTACCGCGGGCCTGTGCAGGCTCTGGACGCCGGCCGATGGCATTGTTACCCGAGAGCGGGGATAAGAGGCACAGCCCGCTTTTCCTTGCTTTTTCCAAACGCGCAACGTTGCACCTCTGTTATTCTTGCCGCGCATAACTATTGATGATCGATACCCAACGGCGCGCAGACAGCATTTGCGTGCGCCGCCCTACTGCAAGCACAGAAGAAAACAAGATGCAACTCAAGCTACGAACGCCAAAAAGTCATACTGGTAAATTTTTCATCGTGGCGATCAGTGTCCTGGCGACATTGGCGATGGTGCTGCTGGTAGCGAACTTCTCGGCAGGTGAAAAGCAGGTCAGGCAGGATATCCCTCGCCTTTACGCTGTCTCCGATACCCAGTTCGAACGCTCCCTGGGCGTGATGCTCGGGCCGAACATTGTTGGCGGCAACAAGGTCGAAGCGCTGCTCAATGGCGACGAAATCTTCCCGGCCATGTTGAAGTCGATTCATGAAGCCCGCCACAGCGTCAATCTGGAAACCTATATCTACTGGTCGGAGGAAATCGGCAACAAGTTCGCCGACGCACTGGCTGAACGGGCGCGCGCCGGCGTCAAGGTGCATGTGCTGGTCGACTGGGTTGGCAGCAGCAAGATGGATGAGAAAGCGATCCAGCGGATGAAGGATGCGGGCGTGCAGTTCGAGAAATATCATCCGCTGCGCTGGTACACCCTGGGGCGCCTGAACAACCGCACGCATCGCAAGCTGATGATCGTCGACGGCGGCATCGGCTACACGGGTGGCGTCGGCATCGCCGGCCTCTGGACCGGCCATGCGCAGGATCCGGATCACTGGCGCGATTCGCACTTCCGCATCGAAGGTCCCGTTGTGGCGCAGATGCAGGCGGTGTTCATGGATAACTGGATCAAGTCGACCGGCCGGGTGTTGCACGGGCCGGAGTATTTTCCCTTGTTGAAACCTGCCGGCGATCTGCAGGCGCAGACCTTTTCCAGTTCGCCCACCGGCGGCACGGAAAGCATGCACCTGATGTACATGCTGGCATTTACCGCCGCCCGGCAGTCGATCGACATCGCCAGCGCCTATTTCGTCCCTGACGAACGGACTCGCGACACCCTGCTCGACGCCTTGAAACGCGGCGTGAAGCTGCGCATCATCATGCCGGGCGAGCATACCGATGCCGACACGGTGCGCAGTTCCTCGCGCGGCATGTGGGGCGAGTTGCTGAAAGCCGGCGCAGAACTATACGAATATCAGCCGACCATGTATCACTGCAAGGTAATGATCGTCGATGGCTTGATGACCTCGGTCGGATCAACCAACTTCGACGACCGCTCGATGCGGTTGAATGATGAGGCAAACGTGAATGTCTACGATGCCAATTTCGCGCGCCGCCAGACGGAGATCTTCATTGCCGATCTGGTGCGGTCGAAGCGCATCACTTATGCCGCCTGGCTGCAACGGCCCTGGCATGAAAAGCTTTGGGAAGAAGCCGCGTCCCACCTGGGCGCGCTGCTGTAGACCGGGCGCTTGCTGCAGGCGCTGCGGCGTCCCCGGCGCCACTGGCGATCTCGGCATGGGAGACGTCCACGCATCGATGCCGGGTTCCGGCTACACGGGCGCGCCATCGACAAACATCCTGGTCTCGCCGGCCGCAAAAGCAGTCCAGGTTTCGTCGGCAGTGAGCGGCTCGGTGACGATGATGGCAACCCGATCGCGCGGCGTCGTGACCTGCGAAAAATCGACGCTCAGGTCGTCATCGGCCAAACGCGCCTTGGCGAACGGATACTGGCGCACCAGATAATGCAGCTCGGTGGAGCAATGCGCATACAGCGCCGTGCCGTCGGACAGCATCAGGTTGAAGGTGCCGAAGGCGGCGATTTCGGCAAACAGGGCTTCCAGCGCGGGCCGCAGCCTGTCTGCCGCCGGCGAGCAGTCACCGAAGCGGCGCCGCAGCTGCTGCATCAGATAACAGAATGCGTGCTCGCTGTCGGTGCTGCCGACCGGGCGATAGGGACCATCGAGCAGCGGCGCAAAATCCTTCAGGTCGCCGTTGTGGGCAAAGACCCAATAACGGCCCCACAGTTCGCGCACGAAGGGGTGGCAGTTTTCGAGCGCCACCCGGCCCTGGGTCGCCTTGCGAATATGGGCGATGACATTGGTCGACTTGATCGGCAGGCGCTTGATGAGCTGGGCGATCGGCGAGGCCACCGCGGCTTCATGATCGACGAAATGCCGCACGCCGGCACCTTCGAAAAACGCAATGCCCCAGCCGTCATGATGCGTGTCAGTGCCGCCGCCGCGCGTGGCGAAGCCGGTGAAGCTGAAGACGATATCGGTGGGCACGTTGCAATTCATGCCAAGCAGTTGACACATGGGACAGAGGCCGCGCAGGTGGCGGCAGGTAGGCTTGGCCCTCCACCATAGCATGCGTGAAGGTGGCCGATGCGTGGCAAATACGTGGCAAATACGTGGCCGATTGGCGGCTGACCAGCAGCTTGCAGCCCCGGCCGGCAGCCGGCGCGTGTACACTTCCAGCGCCGCCGGACCAGACCGGTAGGACAATCACGATGAGGAACCAGCGCATGCTGATCAATTGCGTTGCATATGAAAACGGCACCAAGCTGGGCGACATCACGGTCGAGGACATCAGTGATTACGTTGAGCGGCCCGACTGCTTCGTCTGGGTGGCATTGAAGGAAGCGCAGCCAGCCGAGCTGAGGCAGATGAGCGAGGAATTCTGCCTGCATGAACTGGCAGTTGAAGATGCCTCGAATGGCCATCAGCGACCGAAGATCGAGGAATACGGCGACTCGCTGTTTGCAGTGGTGCACACGGTGGAACTGCTGGACGGCGAACTGGTGGTCGGCGAACTCGATGTCTTCGTCGGCGAAAACTATGTGCTGTCGGCCCGCAACCGCAGCCTGCAGGGTTTTCTGGGCGTGCGGGCGCGTTGCGAGCGCGAGCCCGAGCTGTTGCGCCAGGGGCCGGCCTTCGTGCTCTATGCGCTGATGGATGCCGTGGTGGACCGGTATTTTCCGGTGGCCGATGCGCTGGAAGCCGAACTCGAAACCATCGAGGAACAGATCTTCAACAAGGGCTCCGAGCGGGCCAACATCCAGCGCCTGTATCAATTGAAGCGCAAGGTGCTGATCCTCAAGCACGCCGTGGCGCCGCTGATGGAAGCAACCGGCAAGCTGTTCGGCGGACGGGTGCCGGCGTTGTGCAGCAATACCCAGGAATATTTTCGGGATGTGTACGATCACCTGTATCGCATCAACACCTCGATCGACACGATTCGCGACACCATCAGCACTGCCATCCAGGTCAATCTGTCGATGGTGGCCATCGACGAAAGCGAGGTCAACAAACGCCTCGCTGCCTGGGCTGCCATCTTCGCGGTGGCGACTGCCTTTGCCGGCATCTGGGGCATGAACTTCAAGGTGATGCCGGAGCTGCAGTGGGAATACGGCTATCCGGTGGCCATCGGGATCATGGTGTGCGTGTGCGGATACCTGTATTACCGGTTCCGGAAATCGGGGTGGCTGTAGAGACTCGGCTGTTCAGGTCGCCAGCATCGACAGCGCCACCGCTTCAGCAACCTTGATGCCATCGACCGCCGCCGACAGGATGCCGCCGGCATAGCCCGCGCCTTCCCCCGCTGGAAACAGGCCGCGCGTGTTCAGGCTCTGGCAGCCATCGTTGCGGGTGATGCGAATCGGCGCCGAGGTACGGGTTTCCACACCTGTGAGCACCGCATCCTGCATCGCAAAACCGCGGATCTGCTTGTCGAACACTGGCAGCGCTTCACGGATGGCGGCGATCACGTAATCCGGCAAGGCAGTGTTGAGGTCGCCCAGCGTTACCCCCGGCGTGTACGAGGGCGTCACCGCGCCGAGTTTCGTCGATGGCCGGTCGGCGATGAAGTCGCCTACCAGCTGTCCCGGCGCGTTGTAATTTCCGCCACCAAGCTCGAAGGCGCGCGACTCCCACTGGCGCTGAAAAGCAATGCCAGCCAGCGGATGACCGGGATAATCGGCTGGCGTGATGCCGACCACGATGCCGGCATTCGCATTGCGTTCGTTGCGGGAATACTGGCTCATGCCGTTGGTGACCACCCGGCCCGGCTCGGAGGTGGCGGCCACTACGGTGCCACCGGGGCACATGCAGAAACTGTAGACCGAACGCCCGTTGCTGGAGTGATGCACCAGCTTGTAATCGGCCGCGCCCAGGATCGGGTTGCCGGCATTCGGACCGAAGCGGGCGGCATCGATCAGCGACTGCGGATGCTCGATCCGAAATCCTAGCGAGAACGGTTTTGCTTCCAGATACACGCCGCGCTCATGCAGCATGTGGAACGTGTCGCGCGCGCTGTGGCCGACTGCCAGCACCACATGGTCGCTGGCGATATGGGTGCCGTCGGCCAGCATCACGCCGCGCATGCGGCCGTCGTCGATGTCGAGATCCGTGACCCGGCTCTCGAAGCGGAATTCCCCGCCCAGTTCCTCGATCGAGGCGCGTATCTTTTCCACCATCTGCACCAGGCGGAAGGTACCGATGTGGGGCTTGCTGACATACAGGATCTCTTCCGGCGCATTGGCCTTGACGAACTCCATCAGCACCTTGCGGCCGTAATGTTTCGGGTCCTTGATCTGGCTCCACAGCTTGCCATCCGAAAAAGTCCCGGCGCCGCCCTCACCGTATTGCACGTTCGATTCCGGGTGGAGTTCGCGCTTGCGCCAGAGACCAAAGGTATCCTTGGTCCGTTCCCGCACCGATTTGCCGCGCTCCAGGATGATCGGCTTGAAACCCATCTGCGCCAGGATCAGGCCGGCGAAGATGCCGCAGGGGCCCGTGCCGATCACCACGGGCCGGCGCGTCATGCCGGCCGGCGCGCGTGCCACGAAGTGATAGCTGGTGTCGGGCGTGATGCCCACCCGCGGATGGTTCGCCAGGCGCGTAAGCACCGCCGCTTCATCATCGACTTCCACATCGACGGTATAGATCAGAACGATGGCCGACTTCTTGCGGGCGTCGTAGCTGCGCTTGAAAATCGTGGAGGCACGCAGTGCCTCGGCCGGGATCGCGAGCCGCTCGAGGATGGCGGCTTCCAGTGCAGGTGCGGGATGGTCGAGTGGGAGTTGGAGATCGGTCAAACGCAACATGCGGCAGGGTTCTTAAAAAAATGGAGGGCGCGAGGAAGGCGCTGGCGTAAGTGCGGGCGGGAAGGCAGGCAGGCAGACAGCCATACAGGCAGACTTGTCATTCTACCGCCAACCTGCCTTGCACTCGCAGCGGGACTGGCAGCGGGACTGGCAGCGGTACTGGCAACAGCAGAATAGTTTTCCGGCAGATCCTAGTCGACGTAAAAATCAAACTCGACCTGGGTTACGCGTTGCGCGCGAATGCGAAAAGTCATGCTATCGCTGACACCGTCATAGTGCAGCATGCCAACCTCTTTGTCTGTTGGCGGGCCTAATGCGTCTATCACAGCTTGCTCGGAAACGCCGACATGCAGGCCATGCCCGATTGGCCAGGCCGGTGTTGTCACAGTGACGGAACTCAATGTCAGCAGCTCTGGCGCAAACGTCATGCCAGTCACCACCAGTCCATCGAAGTCGAACCGGTAAAAAGTAAAGGTCGTGTTCTCGACATGGGGATTGGGCTCGAAAGACTTGGTTTCAGCAAGGCGTGGCGCGAGGCCGCGAATGATGGAAAGTGGAACAGGATGCGTGCCGAAAAACGCCAGCATGCCCTGCGTCAGTCCATCGCTTTCGTCGGCACGACGCCGACCATCGTCTTCTGCAACCGGTGAGGATGGTGCTACCGTTGCACCATCGGCAGGGGCCGTGGCGGACAGGCAAGACGCTGCAATGAATCCCGCCAATGCGAGTCGACATGCATGCAGAATCAGATGGCAGGAAGAACGCAGAAGGTTCATGGGCGTGATCCGATCGATGACGAGCCGCCATCCGATCTGATGCTGACGCCACGAAAAATTTCCGCCAAAAACTATTAGCCTGGATTCACGCCACCATCAAAAATGCATCCGCATCCGCAGGTCCGACTTGCTGTGCAGCGTGGCCAGCACGTTGCCGGTCGGGCTGACCGTTTCCAGATGGACGTCGAAACCCCACAGTCGCACCAGGTGCTTCAGGACTTCGTCGGTCTGCTGCGACAGCGGCCGGCGCTGGAATTGTGTATGGCGCAGGGTCAGCGCCCGGTCGCTGTGGGTATTGACCGACCAGACCTGGATGTTCGGCTCGCGACTGCCGAGATTGTATTGCTCGGCCAGTTGCGCGCGGATGTAGCGATAGCCGCTGTCGTCGTGGATGGCCGAGATCATCAGCTTGTCGGCCTTGTCGTCATCCAGCACCGAGAAGAAATGGAAATCGCGGATCAACTTGGGCGACAGATATTGCGCGATGAAGCTTTCATCCTTGAAGTTGCGCATTGCAAAATTCAGCGTCTCTTTCCAGTCACTGCCGGCGATGTCCGGAAACCAGGCCCGGTCTTCGGCGGTCGGTTCCTCGCAGATGCGGCGGATGTCGCGCATCATCGCAAAGCCGAGCGCATACGGATTGATGCCGCTGAAATGATTGCTGGTCACCGGCGGCTGGTACACCACGTTGGTATGGCTTTGCAGGAACTCGATCATGAAGCCGTCGCCGACCACGCCTTCGTCGTAGAGCTGGTTCAGGATCGTGTAATGCCAGAAGGTGGCCCAGCCTTCGTTCATGACCTGGGTCTGGCGCTGCGGATAAAAATACTGCGAGATCTTGCGCGAGATGCGGACGATCTCGCGCTGCCAGGGCGCCAGGAGCGGCGCCGATTTTTCAATGAAGTACAACAGATTTTCTTGCGGCTCGGAGGGAAAGCGCTCGTTTTCAGCCAGCGTCACGATGGCGTCGCGCCGCGGCAGGGTACGCCAGAGATCATTGACCTGCGACTGCAGGTATTCCTCGCGGTCTTTCTGGCGCGCGGTTTCCTCGGCCAGGGACAATTTCGACGGCCGCTTGTAGCGGTCCACGCCATAGCTTTGCAGCGCATGGCAGGAGTCGAGCAGCAATTCGACCGCTTCGACGCCATGCCGGCGCTCGCAGTCGGCAATGTAATTTTTGGCAAACACCATGTAATCGATGATGGCGTCGGCATCGGTCCAGGTGCGGAACAGGTAATTGCCCTTGAAAAAAGAATTATGGCCATACGCCGCATGTGCGATCACCAGTGCCTGCATGGTCAGGCTGTTTTCTTCCATCAGGTAGGCGATGCACGGGTTTGAGTTGATGACGATCTCATAGGCCAACCCCATCTGCCCGCGCTTGTAGCTTTTTTCGGTGGAGAGGAAATGCTTGCCGAAGGACCAGTGGTTGTAGGACACCGGCATGCCGACCGACGCATACGCATCCATCATCTGCTCGGCGGTGATGATCTCGAGCTGATTCGGATAGGTATCGAGCCCGAAGCCGTCGGCAACCCGCCGGATCTCGGCATGGATCTGCTCGATCAGCTCGAAGGTCCATTCGGATTGTTCGGGCAACCGCGCCGGCTGTTCATCGGAGAGTGGCAAGGCGGTCTGGAGGAAGGTCGTCATGTCGGCTGCCTAAGGTTGACTGCTTGACTGCTTGACTGCTTGCCCAATTTATTTCGGCTGTTTCTTGAACAGTTCGCGAAACACCGGGTAGATGTCGGCCGGCGACTCGATCTTCTGCATCGCGAAATGCGGATGATGGTCCAGTATCTGGGTATATTCATGCCACAGGTTCTGCGGTTCACCTTCCGTGATCTCGACATAGGCAAAATACTGCACGGCTTCCATGACGTTGTTGATCATCAGCTGGCGGCAGAGGATGGAATCGTTGTCCCAGTTGTCGCCGTCGGAGGCTTGTGCAACATAGCTGTTCCAGTCGCTGCTCGGATAACGTTCATGCATGATCTTCATCAGCAGGTGCAGCGCTGACGACACCACGGTGCCACCCGATTCGCGTGAATGAAAAAACTCATGCTCGTCGACTTCGGAGGCCGCGGTGTGATGGCGGATGAAGACGACCTCGATCTTGTCGTAGGCGCGGGTCAGGAACAGATAGAGCAGGATGAAGAAGCGCTTGGCGGTTTCTTTCTTGCTCTCGTCCATCGAACCCGACACATCAAGGATGCAGAACATCACTGCCTGGCTCGATGGCTTCGGCACCTTGATGCGATTGCTGTAGCGCAGATCGAAGGGATCGATGAAGGGAATGGCCAACAGGCGCGTGCGCAGTTGATGAATCTCCGCCTTCAGATGCACCACCCCGGCATCGCCTTCGGAAGACGTCAGCAGTAATTCCGCCAGTTCGGCTTCTGCTTCTGTCAAGCGCCGGCGCGAGCCGCCACCGACCGCGATGCGGCGGCCGAGTGCGCCGCGCAGCGAGCGCAACACATGGATGTTGGAATTGGTGCCGGACATGTTGTAGCCGGCGCGCTGGTTCCTGTATTCGGACGTCGAGGTCAGCTGCGTCTTGATCATGTTCGGCAGCTCGAGATCCTCGAAGAAGTAGTTCATGAATTCTTCGCGGCTCAACTCGAACGCGAAATCATCCTCGCTGTTCTGATCCGTGTTGCCCGCCTTGCCACGCCCGCTGCCGGCGCCGCCTTTCGGGCGTGCGACGCGATCGCCCTTCAGATATTCCGAATTGCCGGGCATGACCTTTTCCCAAATGCCGCCCTGCGTGTGGCCAAACCCCGGCTCACTCGTGTCCTTGACCGGAATGGAAACTTTCTCACCGCTCTCGATATCGGTGATCGAACGTCCCTTGATGGCGCGCGTGACCGCATCCTTGATCTGCACCTTGTGGCGCTGCAAAAAGCGCTCGCGGTTGATCGCGGATTTGTTCTTGCCTTGCAAACGCCGGTCGATAAGATATGACAAAACGCCTCCTGCCAGAATTCGGGTCGGCGCCGATGGCTCTCGGCGCCGCTTCACCCGCCCTGCGTGTCACCTGCCTGTTGAAACGAGGCCGTCGTTTCAGGAAGACTTGCGCACCCGCAGATACCATTCGCAGAGCAACCGGACCTGCTTGGCCGTGTAGCCTTTCTCCACCATCCGTGCGACGAATTCCTGGTGCTTGTGGGCGTCGTCGGCGCTGGCCTTTGCGTTGAATGAAATGACTGGCAAGAGTTCTTCCGTGTTCGAAAACATTTTTTTCTCGATGACGGTGCGCAGCTTTTCGTAACTGGTCCAGGTCGGATTCTTGCCAGCATTGTGCGCCCGTGCCCGCAAGACGAAATTCACGATCTCGTTGCGGAAATCCTTCGGGTTGGAGATGCCGGCCGGCTTCTCGATTTTTTCCAGTTCATTGTTCAGCGCGTTGCGGTCAAAGCTCTCGCCGGTGTCGGGGTCGCGGAATTCCTGATCCTGGATCCAGAAGTCGGCGAAGGTCACGTAACGATCGAAGATGTTCTGACCATACTCGGAATAGCTTTCCAGATAAGCGGTCTGGATCTCCTTGCCGATGAATTCGACGTAACGCTGCGCCAGATATTCCTTGATGTAGGCGTAGTACTTCTGTTCGGTCTCGGGCGGAAATTGTTCCCGCTCGATCTGCTGTTCCAGCACGTACAGCAAATGCACCGGATTGGCCGCCACTTCGGTGTTGTCGAAGTTGAAGACCTTCGACAGGATCTTGAACGCGAAGCGGGTGGACAGCCCGTTCATGCCTTCATCGACGCCGGCGTAGTCGCTGTATTCATGCATCGACTTCGCCTTCGGATCGGTGTCCTTCAGGTTCTCGCCGTCATAGACCAGCATCTTGGAAAAGATGCTTGAATTTTCCGGCTCCTTCAGGCGCGACAGGATTGCAAATTGCGCCATCATCTTCATCGTGCCCGGCGCGCAGGCAGCTTGCGAGAGCGATGAGTTGCGCAGCAGCTTTTCGTAGATCTTGATCTCGTCCGACACCCGCAGGCAATACGGCACCTTGACGATGTAGATCCGGTCCAGGAATGCTTCGTTGTTCTTGTTGTTGCGGAAGGTCTTCCATTCCGACTCGTTCGAGTGCGCCAGGATCACGCCATCGAAAGGAATGGCGCCGAAGCCTTCGGTACCCTTGAAGTTGCCTTCCTGGGTGGCGGTCAACAGCGGATGCAGCACCTTGATCGGCGCCTTGAACATCTCGACGAATTCCATCAGGCCCTGGTTGGCCAGGCACAACCCACCCGAGTAACTGTAGGCGTCCGGGTCGTCCTGAGAATAGTCCTCGAGCTTCCTGATGTCGACCTTGCCGACCAGGGACGAGATGTCCTGGTTGTTTTCATCGCCCGGCTCGGTCTTGGAAATCGCGATCTGCTTCAGGATCGACGGAAAGCGCTTGACCACGCGGAACTGGTTGATGTCACCGTTGAATTCATGCAGGCGCTTGACGGCCCACGGGCTCGGTATCGTGCGCAGGTAGCGGCGCGGGATGCCGTAGTCTTCTTCCAGGATCTCGCCGTCTTCGAGTTCATTGAACAGGCCCAGCGGCGACTCGTTCACGGGCGAGCCCTTGATCGAATAGAAGGGAATTTTCTCCATCAGCGACTTCAGTTTTTCGGCAATCGACGACTTGCCGCCGCCGACCGGCCCCAGCAGATAGAGGATCTGCTTGCGCTCTTCCAGGCCCTGCGCCGCGTGCCGGAAGTAAGCCACCACCTGTTCGATCACTTCCTCGGTGCCGTAGAACTCGCGGAACGCCGGATAGATCTTGATGACCTTGTTGGCGAAGAGGCGCGACAGACGCGTGTCATGCCGCGTATCGACCAACTCCGGTGCGCCAATGGCGGCCAGCATGCGCTCGGCTGCGCTGGCATATACCAGCCGATCACGTTTGCATAATTCCAGATACTCTTGAAGGGAATATTCTTCTTCGCGAGTACGTTCGTACCGTGCTGCGTAATTGTCGAAGATCTTCATGTGGAGCTGTCCTTTGCGTTGTACTGTTGTACTGACGATCGCTGGCAGTCGCATCTGGAAGGGGAAAATGGGCTGCCGAAATTTCCACCATGCAAATAAATAATACGCGCAATTTTTTGCTCACGCTGCGCCTATCATGCGACAAAAAATTTTTCCGTGCAGTCGCGCCACACTCTTGCACACCTCTTTGTACGGCGTCCCGCGAGGCGGCTGTATCAGCGTTACAAAATGAAACCAGCAATGTTGAAATTTCGGCATTGCGATGTGTCCTTCTGCACACATCCTTGCCGGAAATCGGCTTTGCAAACCGTACTCGCGTGCCGCAGTTCAGGTAGCCGATGCTCCGCTGACTGCGCAGTGCGGACGTTGTTGTCATCGCGCCGGATCAACATGCATCCGGCCGCGCGCGCAGGTTTCAGACTGGCCTGCACGGCGGCTGACGGGTCTCACCACTTGAGAGCATCGAATGCACCTGTTTGTTCATTAGCAGCGCGAAAGCGGCGCGCCTCACGGCATCGTCGTGCATGCCGCCGGCTGTCTCGGGGTGGCCGAGAAATCAACAGATCACTGCAGCCAGCCCTGCAAGAAAGACATGTGGCAAGATGGTCGGTTCCGATCACCACCGCCACGAATGCAATCCATGACAGCCGCAAAGCCCCTCTGCCCGCCTGTTTCCGTCACCAGCAAGCCGGACGACGATCCGGTCTACCGCGTCAAGAACTCTGCCATCCACGGGCGCGGCGTGTTTGCACGTCGCAAGATTCGGGCCGGTTCCTTGCTGCTTGAATATCACGGCGACCATATCAGCTACGAACAGGCCTGCGTCGATGCCGCCGCCCGCGAAGATGGATCGAATCACACGTTTCTTTTCAGCCTGGAAGACGGCAATGTGATCGACGGCGGGCGCAATGGCAATGATGCGCGCTGGATCAACCATTGCTGCGAGCCGAACTGCAAAGCGCGCGAGGAAAGTGGCCGGGTGTTCATCCACGCGCTGCGCGACATCAGCCGCGGCGAAGAACTCAATTACGACTATGGCCTGGTGCTCGAGGAGCGCCACACGCAAGCCGTCAAGCAGGCCTATGCATGCCGCTGCGGGATGCCGGGATGTCGGCACACGATGCTGGCGCCGAAGAAACGCATACGGAAACGCTGATGCCACGCTGGTGCAACGGTGGTGCCACGCCGGCGCCATTACTGAAGATGCAGCAACCAGGCCGGCAAATTTGCCGGCTTTTTTTCGTGTGGCAATTCTGCATCGCTCATGGCGATTTCTACAAGCAAGGTTGGTTAGCGAACAGAGTCGCTTGAGGAAGCTGCGTACGCTTCGCTACAACGTGACCTGCAGCAACGTATGTGCGGTACGACCCCGAACAATTCAGCACAAAATCAACTTTTCAAGGATCGACAATGAACAAAATCATGAGGCTTGCGGTTGCCGCAGCACTTCTGGGCAGCGCTACCGGCGCAATGGCGCAGGCGATGGCGTACTACCCGTCCTGGTACATCATGCCTAGCATCAATGCCATCGACCCGGATTCGATCTTCGGCACCGACAGCCATGGCGAAGGCCTGGGCCTGAAATTCGGCAAGGTGATCTCCCCGTCATGGGACGTGCAGCTCGGCGCTACCTATGCTCGCGCTCGTGGCAACAACACCCGCTACCAGCAGGACACGCTCGGCGTCGATGCCTTGTACATGTTTTCGCGCTCGCGCTTTCGCCCTTTCCTGCTGGCCGGCATCGGCGCGGAATATGACAAGGGCAACTTTGCGCCAGGCGAGATCTCCAAGACCTCGCCCTACATCAGCGGCGGCGCCGGTTTTCAGTTCGCTTTCAGCGATCAATGGTCGATGCAGGCAGACGTACGCCGCACCCATGGCTTCCTGCGCAACAGCGGCTTCAATTCGCACAGCGGCAGCAACAACTACCTCACCGTCGGTCTGAATTATTATTTCGACAAGCCGGCACCGGCACCGGTTGCCATGGCCGCGCCGATGGCTGCACCCGCACCGATGCCGGCACCGATGCCGATGGCGCCACCGGCGCCACCGGCTCCGCGCTTCGAAAAAATGACGATGTCGGCCACCGAACTGTTCGGCTTCGATCGCTCGGACATCCGCGTACCGCAACCGAAGCTCGATGAGATCGCGGCTGCCCTGGCCTCTGCGCCAAACGTGAACAACATCATCATCACCGGCTACACGGATCGCATCGGTTCGGACAAATACAACCAGAAGCTTTCCGAGCGGCGCGCACAGGCCGTCAAGGCATATCTGGTCAGCAAGGGCATCGATGGCAGCCGCCTGAGCGCGGTCGGCAAGGGGGAAGCCAATCCGGTGGTGGAATGCAGCCAGAAGCAGATGGCGGCGCTGATCAAGTGCCTGGAGCCGAATCGCCGGGTCGAGGTCGAGCAGATCACGATCGAACGCCGGGTGCAATAGAACGCCAGCGGCATCCGGCCGCCGGTCGACCCACGGGTGACAAGCCTGCCTCTTCGGGCATGGCGGAATGACGAGGGCGCTTCGGCGCCTTTGTCGTTGCCACGGCGAGGCGGGTCAGTCGCCAGTGTGCGAGTACAGGAAACAGTCGGTGGTGTGATCGATGACCAGTCCCATCGATTGCAGATAGGCGTAGACGATGGTCGACCCGACGAACTTGAAGCCCTGTGCAGCCAGGTCCTTAGAGACCCGATCGGACAGCGCGGTGCGGGCCGGCACGGTGCCGGGCGCCCAGGCATTGCGCACCGATGTTGCGCCGACATGCGACCATAACAGGCGCTCCAGCGTGTCGCCGGCAGCGCGCAGGCGCAGGTAGGCGCGGGCATTGTTGATGGCAGCGGCGATTTTCAGGCGATTGCGCACGATGCCGGCTTCCGCCATCAGCGACGCCACCTTGGCCTCGTCGTAGGCAGCGATGCGCATGGCGTCCCAGTCATCGAAGGCAATGGCATAGTTGGCACGTTTGTTGAGAATGGTTTCCCACGACAAGCCGGCCTGCGCGCCCTCGAGATTGAGCATTGCAAACAGAGTGCGTTCATCATGGCAGGGCACGCCCCATTCATGGTCGTGATAGGCGAGGTAGAGCGGATTGGCGGGATTTGCCCAGCGGCAGCGGACCTGGGCATCCATGGCAGGCAATGAGGAGCGCGGCATGAATGCAGGTCCGGTCGGGTCAGGCGAATTTTCGGTGGGCGTCGAGGGCGAGCCCGGCACCGATGCTGCCGAAGAGGTCGCCTTCGACTGCGCGGGCGGCCGGCAGCAGGGCGCCGATGCGGGCCCGCAGCAGTGGCACGCCGCTCGAGCCGCCGGTAAAAAACACCGTATCGACCTCGCCGGCTGCAATGCCCGCGTTCTGCAGCAAACCCGTCACCGTCACCGCCACCCGCGCCACCATGTGATCGATGGCCTGATCGAAGCCGGCGCGGGTGAGCATGATGTCGGGCGCACCTGCCAGGCGCGACAGGGTCAGGAGATGATCGTCCGCATCCGACAGGCCGATCTTGGCTTCCTCGACCTGCATCGCCAGCCAGTGGCCGGCGCGTTGCTCCACCAGATCGACCAGCCGCGCCAGGCGCTCGCGCTCGGCGGCATCGCGCAGCACGTCCTGCAACTGGACCCAGGTTTTCTGGGTATAGGCCAGGTTGATGGTGTGCCAGGTGGCGAGGTTGAAGTAATAGCTCGACGGCACCTCGCTGCCGTTCTTCAGCAGCGAGCCCATGCCCAACAGCGGCATGACGCCCGACAGGCTCAGATACTTGTCGAAATCGGTGCCGCCCACATGCACGCCGGCGCTGGCCAGGATGTCGTCGGACCGATCCATTCGCTCGGCCCGCGCCGGCGACAAGCGCACCAGCGAAAAATCCGATGTGCCGCCGCCGATGTCGCAGACCAGCACCAGCTGCTCGCAGTCGATGGTGGATTCGTAATCGAAGGCGGCCGCGATCGGCTCATACTGAAAAGCGACCTGCCGAAAACCGGCGGCGCGGGCAATCTCGGCCAGCGTGTCTTGCGCACGTCGGTCGGCCACTGCGTCGTCGTCGACGAAGTGCACCGGCCGGCCGAGCACCGCGAAGTCGAAATCGCGGCCGGCGGCAGCTTCGGCGCGGCGCTTCAGTTCAGCCATGAATTGCGTCAGCAGCGTTCGAAAAGGCAATGCGCGGCCCATGACTTCGGTCTGGCCGTCGATCAGACTGGTGCCAAGCAGGCTTTTCAGAGACCGCATCAGCCGGCCCTCATGGCCTGCCAGATAGTTCGCCAGGGCGGCGCGGCCAAAATAGGTCGCGTCTTCGTCGGCATTGAAAAACACCACCGACGGCAGGGTCGGCTTGCCCTCTTCCAGCGACAGCAGCAGCGGACTGCCGGGACGGCGCCAGCCGACTGTGGAGTTGGAGGTACCGAAATCGACGCCACAGGCGCTGGCGCTGGGAAACTGGGCGGAGATCATGGCATGGGACGTCAGGTGGGATTGCAGGACGCTCGCATGGCAAGCGGGCCGTCATCATATGCCATCGGCGGCAAGACCGGCTGCGAACGCTGCAGCGACATGGTAGTCTCCGGTGGACTTTTTTCGGTGGATGCGGATGATCTTGCATCGTCGCGACCCTTCAGGAGCCTGCATGCCCCCCTCGGAACATGATCCGCTGACGGTCGGCGCCCTGCTGATCGCCGTCAACGACAACACCAACGACCTGATCTTCGTGAAGAACTGCGACGGCGAACTGGTCTATGCCAATCCGGCTGCCCTGCGCGAACTTGGCAAGACTGCCGAGCAAGCGCTGCATCACAACAGCCGCGCCTTGCTGGCCGATCCGGAAGAAGCCGACCGCGTCGATCGCGACGACCGCGAGGTCATGGCGCAGCGCGGTCCGCTCACGCTGGAGCAGACGCTGCACATGGCCACCGGCGTGCGCACCTTCTCCACCACCAAGTCGCCCTGGTTCGATGCCGGCGGCAAGCTGATGGGCGTGGTCGGCATCAGCACCGACATTTCCGCCCGCAAGCTGGCCGAGGATTCGCTGCGGGCGCGTGAACTGCAGCTCGAAGACGCGATCGCCGAACGCACCGCGACCTTGCGCGAACTGACCAATCACATCGAGATGATCCGCGAGGAAGAAAAACGTGCCATCGCCCGCGAACTGCATGATGACATGGGTGCGACCCTGACTTCGCTGTCGATGCATCTGCAAGGCGCCTATGTCCTGTTTCCCGACGAAGAAAAATGGGCTGCCCGCAAGGCCAAGATCCAGGCCCTGCTGGCCGAGGTGGTGGCCAGCACGCGCCGCATGCAGACCCGCCTGCGCCCGACCATGCTCGACTTGTTTGGCCTGAAGACCGCCATCGGCGAGCTGCTGTCGGAATTCGAGGAACAATCCGGCCTGTCATGCCGCGTCAGCCTGCCCGATGAAGAACTGCCGATGGATGGCAAGCTCGACATCGCGCTGTTTCGCATGCTCCAGGAAATCCTGAACAACGTCGCCAAGCATGCCCGGGCGAGCCGGGTCGACGTCATCCTCGACATCGATGAAGACCGGCTGGCGCTGACGGTACGCGACGACGGTGTCGGCATCGCCGAGGAGCGCCTGTGCAACAACACGACCCATGGCCTGCGCGGCCTGCACGAGCGCGCGGCCTACTTGGGCGGACGCATCACGATCCGCGCGGCAGCAGGCGGTGGCACGACGGTGGTAATCCAGATTCCGCTGGCGGCTGCGGCAGAAAATTCGACGCAGGCATCCGCATGACGGGCCGCGGCATGGACAACAGCGACGCCGGATGGCCGACATGAGCGGCACGGGCGACATGGTGGTGGTACGGCGCGAGGGCCTGTACTGCGTGCCGGGCCAGTTTTACATCGATCCCTGGCGGCCGGTCGACCGTGCCGTGATCACCCATGCCCACGCCGACCATGCCCGCACCGGGCACGGTCATTATCTGGCTGCCGCGCCGGGCGCCGGCGTACTGCGCTCGCGCCTGGGCGAAATCCATCTCGACACCCTGCCCTACGGCGAGACCGTCACCCACAACGGCGTGACGATTTCGCTGCATCCGGCCGGCCATGTGCTCGGATCAGCCCAGGTGCGCATGGAACACCGGGGCGAGGTCTGGGTTGCCTCGGGCGACTACAAGGTCGAGGACGACGGCACCTGTCTGCCCTTCGAGCCAGTGCGCTGCGATACTTTCATCACCGAATCCACCTTCGGCATGCCGATCTACCGCTGGCAGCCACAGGCCAGCATCTATGCCGACATCAATGCCTGGTGGCGCGCCAATGCCGAACAGGGCCGGGCCAGCGTGTTGTATTGCTATTCGTTCGGCAAGGCGCAGCGCATCCTGCACGGCATCGACGCCTCGATCGGCCCGATCATCTGCCACGGTGCGGCCGAGCCGCTGAACCAGGCGTACCGGGCCGAGGGCGTGGCCTTGCCGCCGACCCTGCTGGCGCCGGACGTGACCGACAAGAGCCTGTTCAAGCGCGCCCTGATCATCGCCCCACCGGCCGCCGGCGGCTCGTCCTGGATCAAGCGCTTCGGCGACTACAGCGATGCTTTCGCCAGCGGCTGGATGCAGGTGCGCGGCGCGCGGCGTCGGCGCGGCGTGGATCGCGGCTTCGTGCTCTCCGACCATGCCGACTGGCCCGGATTGATGCAGGCCATCGGCGCCTGCGGCGCGCCGCGCATCATCGTCACGCACGGCCAGATACCGACCATGGTGCGCTGGCTGCAGCAGAACGGCCTGGAAGCCGGTGCTTTTGACACCGAATACGGCACGGAAGACGAGCGTGAGGATGCGCCGCCCGTCGCCGTGGCTGCGGTGGATACGACCGGCGAAGCCGATGCGTGAATTCGCCCGCCTTTACGCCGAGCTCGACGCCACCACCTCGACCAACCGGAAGCTCGACGCCCTGCAACAATATTTTCGCGTTGCGCCACCGGCCGACGCGGCCTGGGCGCTGTATTTCCTGGCCGGCGGCAAACCGCGCCAGGCGGTGCCGACCAAGCTCCTGCGCGAAAACGCGATCGCCTTTGCCGTCATCGACGACTGGCTGTTCGACGAGTGCTATCACGCCGTCGGCGACCTGGCCGAAACCATCGCCCTGATCCTGCCGCCACCGCCGCAGGGCAGCGGCGACGTCGGCCTGGCGGTCTGGATGACCGAGCGCATTGCGCCCCTGCGTGGCGCCGATCCGCAGGTGGTGCATGCGGCTCTGAACGGTTTCTGGAACGAACTGGACACCCGCGAACGCTTCCTGCTGGTCAAGCTGATCGGCGGCGGTTTCCGGGTTGGCGTCTCGCGGCTGCTGGTGACACGCGCGCTGGGCGCGATCGCCGACATCGATTCGAAACTGGTGGCGCAGCGCCTGATGGGCTGGACCGATGGCGGCGTGCGGCCGACCGCCACCCACTTTGCGCAACTGATCGCGCCGCCTTCGATCGAGGACCATGCGCGGCGCGGCGGCCAGCCCTATCCCTTCTTCCTGGCGCATCCGCTGCAGGTCGATCCGGCCACCCTGGGCGAGGTTGGCGCCTGGCAGGTCGAATGGAAATACGACGGCATCCGTGCGCAATTGGTGCGGCGCGAGCATCGCAGCTGGCTCTGGTCGCGCGGCGAAGATCTGATCACTGACCGGTTCCCGGAAATCAGCGCCATCGCCCTGCCGGAAGAGACCGTGATCGACGGCGAGATCCTGATCTGGCGAAACGATGCGCCGGCCCCCTTCGCCGATCTGCAGAAGCGCATCGGCCGCAAGACGGTGTCGGCCAAGCTGCAGGCCGAACTGCCGGCGGTGATCGTGGCCTATGACTTGCTGGAGCAGGATGGTGTCGACCTGCGCAGCCTGCCCCAGGCCGAGCGTCGTGTCAGGCTCGAAGCGCTGGTCGCCCAAGTCGGCAGCCCGCGCCTGATCATCTCGCCCGAAGTGGTGGCCGCGTCCTGGGAAGCGCTGGCAGTCGAACGCGAAAGCGCGCGCCGGCGTGGCGTCGAGGGAATGATGGTCAAGGGGCGCGAAGCCCATTACGGCGTCGGCCGCACCAAGGATGTCGGCACCTGGTGGAAGTGGAAGATCGATCCGTACACGGTGGATGCGGTGCTGATCTATGCACAGGCCGGCCACGGCCGCCGCGCGTCGCTCTATACCGACTATACCTTTGCGGTCTGGGATACGGATGCCGAGGGCATGCGCCGCCTGGTGCCGTTCACCAAGGCCTATTCGGGCCTGACGGATGTGGAGATCGGCCAGGTCGACGCCAGGATCCGCAAGACCACCACTGAAAAATTCGGGCCGGTGCGCAGCGTCAAGCCGACCATGGTGTTCGAGATCGGCTTCGAAGGCATTGCGCTGTCGACCCGGCACAAGGCCGGCGTGGCGGTGCGCTTTCCGCGCATGCTGCGCATCCGCGACGACAAGCCGATCGAGCAAGCCGACACGCTTGATACCCTGAAGGGCATGCTGGCGTGAGACGCTCGCTGAGGGCGCAGTTGCGCCGGGCGCCGACGGCGGAAGAAGTTGCCGCTACCGAGGCCGCAGCGCTGGCCGCAGCACTGGCAAAAGCACAGCCGACATCCGCGCAGGTCGATCCGGCAACCGGCGAAATATATCCTTCTGCAGCGACCGCCGATGCATGGTTTGCGGTTCGCGGCTGGAAGATCTTTCCCTTTCAGCGGGCGGTGTGGAAAGCCGCGCAGCAGGGCAAATCCGGCCTGCTGCATGCCACTACCGGCTCGGGCAAAACCTATGCCGTCTGGTTCGCCGCACTGCAGCGGGCGCAGCGTCTGCAGAACCAGCAGCGCTCGGTGGCCGGCCGCCGGCGTGCCGCGGCCGGCCTGCGGGTACTGTGGATCACGCCGATGCGGGCCCTCGCCGCCGACACCGTCCGCGCGCTGACGGCACCCACCGCCGACCTGATGCCGGCCTGGCACATCGGCGCCCGCACCGGCGACACCTCCTCTGCCGAGCGTGCCCGCCAGAGCCGCACCTCGCCCTCGGCGCTGGTGACCACGCCCGAGAGCCTGTCGCTGATGCTGTCGAAGGCCGACGCGGTGGAAGAATTCCGTCATCTCGACATGGTGATCGTCGACGAGTGGCATGAACTGCTGGGCAGCAAGCGCGGCGTGCAGGTGCAACTCGCTCTCGCGCGGCTGCGGCAATGGCGGCCCGAGCTGGTGGTCTGGGGTCTGTCGGCCACGCTCGGCAATCTGGCCGAAGCGCAGGCGGCACTGTTTGGCACCGGCAACGATGATGGTGTTCTGGTTGAAGGCGGCGTGCGCAAGGAGCTGTTGGTCGACACCCTCATCCCGGTCAATCCGGCGCGTTTTCCGTGGGGCGGGCACCTGGGCATCCAGATGCTGCAACCGGTAATCGACGAGATCGAATCGCACCAGACCACGCTGGTCTTCACCAACACCCGCTCCCAGGCCGAGATCTGGTATCAGAACATGCTGGCCGCGCGCCCGGATTGGGCCGGGCTGATCGCGCTGCACCACGGCTCGCTCGACAAGGCCGTGCGGGAATGGGTCGAGATGGGATTGAAGCGTGGCGAACTGAAGGCGGTGGTGTGTACATCGAGCCTGGACCTGGGCGTCGATTTCCTGCCGGTGGAGCGGGAGCTGCAGATCGGCAGCGCCAAGGGCGTGGCGCGCCTGTTGCAGCGGGCCGGGCGCAGCGGCCATGCGCCGGGCCGGGTCTCGCGCGTGACGCTGGTGCCGACCAACACGATGGAGCTGCTCGAAGCTGCCGGCGCCCGCACGGCCGTGGCACAGCGCCGAATCGAGGCACGCCGGGTGCCGGACCGCCCGCTCGACGTGCTGGTGCAGCATCTGGTGACCGTCGCCCTGGGCGGCGGCTTCACCTCGCAAGCACTGCTGGTCGAAGTGCGCAGCGCGTATTCCTATCGCGCCTTGTCGGATGAGGAATGGCAATGGGCGCTGGACTTCGTCGCCCGCGGCGGCCAGAGCCTGACCGTGTATCCCGAATACCGGCGGGTACTGATGGATGAAGACGGCGTCTACCGGGTGCCGGACGCCGCCATCGGCCGCCGCCACCGCATGGGCATCGGCACCATCGTCTCGGACGCAACGATGCAGGTGAAATATCTGTCCGGCAGCACGGTCGGCAGCGTCGAGGAATCCTTCATCGGCCGCATGCGCCAGGGCGACCATTTCCTGTTCGGTGGGCGCATCCTGGAATTCATCCGGGTGCATGAAATGACGGCCTATGTAAAACGGGCCAGCGGCAACAAGGGCGCGATTCCGCGCTGGCAGGGCGGCAAGATGCCGATGTCCTCGGAATTGGCCGACGCCATGCTGGAACGACTGGAGCAGGCGGCGGCCGGCCGCTTCGACGGGCCCGAGATGCAGGCGGTGCGCCCGCTCCTGGAAGTGCAGCAGCGCTGGTCGGGGCTGCCGACCGCGCATCGGCTGATCATCGAATCGACCCGCAGCCGCGAAGGCCAGCATCTGTTCATCTATCCGTTTGCCGGGCGCTCGGTGCACATGGGGCTGGCGTCGCTGCTGGCCTGGCGCATGGCAGCGCGCACGCCGGCCACGTTTTCGATTGCCATCAACGATTACGGGTTCGAACTGCTGTCGGCGACACCGGTCGACTGGCAGGCAGCCCTGGCTGTGCCTGGAGCTACGTCGGCTGGCGGCAATCGCGCCATGCCGGGGAATGCTATCACTGCCGCGCAGGCCGCCACTGCCGTTGCCGAGGTCGGTAAGGCCAGTGAAGTCAGCGCAGCCGCGCCGGTTGACCTGTTCAGCCCGGACAACCTGCTCGAGGATGTGCTCGCGAGCCTGAACGCGGCCGAGCTCTCGCAGCGGCGCTTCCGCGAAATCGCCCGCATTGCCGGCCTGATCTTCCAGGGCTATCCCGGGCAGCCGAAAAGCAACCGCCAATTGCAGGCATCTTCGTCCCTGTTCTTCGAAGTCTTCCGCCGCCACGACGCCGGCAACCTGCTGCTCACGCAAGCCCAGCGCGAAGTGCTGGAGCAGGAACTCGAACTCGGCCGCCTGCGCACCACGTTGATCGCACTGCAGGGGCGCACGCGGGAATGGCATCAGACCGCACAGGCCACGCCGTTCGCCTTTCCGCTGATGGTGGAGCGCTTCCGCGAAAAACTCAGCAGCGAGAAATTGTCCGACCGGGTGGCGCGCATGGTGCGCGAACTGGAGAAGGCGGCGACGCCCTGAGTGCCAGTGTCATCTGGCAGCAGAAGATGCCGGATGCGGCTGGCCTGACAATGTTCAATCAACCCGGCCCTGGGCAGCATCGTAAATCTCGTTGTCCCTGCGCATCCCGACCGCGATGACGAGCACCTCGATCCGGCTGCCATCGACACGATAAACGATCCGCGTCTGACCAGTGCGAATGCGTCTGCACCCGGCGAGATAACCGGTGAGCGCTTTTCCCAATTTATCCGGCTCGCCGTTGGCAATGCGTTCGTCAATGACTTTCAAAACAGCCTTGGCTTCAGCACGGCCCAGACTGCGTAAATCCTGTTCGACCTCGGGATGGTAATTGACAACCCATGGCATCAGACGTCGTCCCTGATCCGGGCCAGCATCTCAAAATGAGAAATGGAACCTGCCCTGCTCATTGAAGACAGGCGATCGCGGGCAACGGCCTCGATGCGAAGATCTTCCAACTCGGCCATCAATGCCTCGTACCGCGCCGTCGACAGCATGACCGCGGTCGGGCGGTTATCACGGATGACGACATAACGATCCTGACGCCCATCGGCCATCCGATCGAGCAACAGACGCGCATTTTTCTGTAGATCGGTTGATGAGATTGCCTGGTCTGTACGGTCAAGTAGCATGATTGCTCCGATGGTCAAATTTAAATCGTACTGTATTTTATGTTAAATCAGATTTAATTCAAACTTACGGTCATGATGAGAAAGTGTCCAGAACATGGAAGGCATGGCGGGAGCCGCGCCAAGGGCCAGCGCTGAACGACTACACTTGGCCGCACGAACGCCGTAGAATCGCGTCTCTCATCCGATGATGGGTTTTCTCCCCCCCCTCGTCGTGTCGATGTCGCAACCTTGCTGCCCGATGATCACCCGTTGACTGCTTGCCCTTTCCCCGATGCAGATCGTTCTTGCTGATGAATCCCTGATCCTGCTGCCGCAGCGCGCCCTGTACTGGCCGGCGCAGCGCCTGCTCGTGATCGCCGACATCCATTTCGGCAAGGCGGCGTCGTTTCGCGCATTGGGCGTGCCGGTGCCGGCCGGCACCACCAGCCAGAACCTGGCGGCGCTCGACGCCCTGATCGCAGCGCAACCGGTGGAACACATCCTGTTTCTGGGGGACTTCCTGCATGCGAAGGCAGCCCACGCACCGGCCACACTGGCTGCCATCCGCGCCTGGCGGCACCGGCATGCCCATCTGCGCCTGACGCTGGTGCGTGGCAATCATGACGACCGCGCCGGTGACCCGCCCGCCGACCTGGCAATCGCCGTGGTCGACGAACCGCATGCGATCGGCCCGTTCGCCTTTTGCCATCATCCGCAGGACAGCCCGCTCGGCCATGTGCTGGCCGGCCATGTGCATCCGGTGTACCGGCTCAGCGCGGCCGGAGACACCGCGCGCCTGCCTTGTTTCGTGGTCGGCGCCGGGCACTCGATCCTGCCCTCGTTCGGCGCGTTCACGGGCGGGCATCCTGTTACGGCTGGCGTGGATCAGCAGTTGTTCGTGGTGGCCGACGACCGGGTGTTTGCCGTGCCGCCTGCAGTCGAACGACGTTGGCGCTGGCGCGGCTGAATTCGCCGCGCCCTGTCGGCAATGCGTTATTTCTGGAGCGGTACCGGATTGTTGCGCGGCACCGGCACGGCGGTGACGCTGTTCTTCGGACTGCCCTCGATCAGGCGATCCGAATAGGTCATGTAGACCAGGGCATTACGCACCGGATCGACCACCCGCACCACATGCAGCCGCTTGAACACCAGCGACAGCCGTTCGGTAAACACATCTTCCTGGGCTGGCAACGGACCGGCGAAGACGATCGTGTCGGCTACCTGGCGGCAAGCAATCGAGGCCTCGCTCTTGTCCTCGGCCAGGCCGACGGTTCCCTTGACGCCGCCGGTGCGGGCGCGCGAGACATAACAGGTCACGCCCTTGACCTTCGGATCGTCATAGGCTTCGACGACGATGCGATCGTTCTTGCCGAGAAAGCGAAAGACGGTGCTGACTTCCCCGATCTGTTCGGCCATGGCCGACGGTGGCAGGGCGCTGCAGGCAAGCGATGCGGCGATGAACAGGCGAGGAGCGAAATGGCGCATTGGCAGTGGCGGGCGGTAGACGGGTTCGGCAGGATGACTTCAAGAAGCGCGGGCCGATGCCGGCCCGGCCCTTCGATGGTACGCCCACCAGGAACGGCTGTCGAGCCTCGGGCTGGCATGGCCGCCGGCAGACGCCCGGCAAGCGCAGGCTGGCCGCCGCCAGTTCTGCCTGCACGCGTGCCCTGCTATCCCCGTTTTTTTACCGGCCCGGTTGGTCTGATTTCATGCGGAACCACAGGCGCAGTCTTGGCATCGGCCGCAAACATCTTGCCGTGTATCGCCGAGAGAATCGCCTCGATTGCCGGATGCTTCACCTTGCGTTCGTTCGAGATCGCATAGAACTGTTCGCGTACCTGGGCGATGGCACCGACCGGCTCGGCGCCGAACTGCTCGCGGACCGCATCTGTCAGGATCGATGGCGCTGGAAACAACCCCAGTCCGTTACCGCCGAAGGTATTGAGCAGGGCATTGTCGTCGAACTCGCCGACCACGTTCGGGCGTACATCCTGGGTTTCGAACCACTGATCGATGCGGCCGCGCATGGCGTTGTTGCGGGTCGGCAGTAGCAGCGGCGCACCCTGCAACCCCCGCGGAAAATTTTTGCCGTATTTCTCGACCAGGACCGGCACGCCGAACAGGGTCAATTCACTTTCACCCAGCAGGTGGCTGAAGACCTTGAGGTTGGTTCCGGGGGGCACCGGCCGGTCGGTCAGCACCACATCGAGCTTGTGCACCGACAGCGCGCCAAGCAACGACTCGAACCGGTCTTCATAACAGACCAGACGCACCGTCTGCGGCAGCTGCAGGGCTGCATCCAGCAAGCGCGAGGCGATCAGCTTGGGGAGCGAATCGGAAATACCGGCGGTCAGCCGCATTCCTTGATCGGCGTCGGCGCCGGCCACCGCATCCTGCATTTGCTCGGCCAGCGCGAAGATCTGGTCGGCATAGCCGAGCGCAATGCGTCCGGCGTCGGTCAGCACCAGCCGCCGGCCCTGGGGCGCCAGCAAGGCCCGCCCCACCGACTGTTCCAGCAGTGCCAGCTGGGCGCTCACCGTCTGCACCGCGACCTGCTGACGTTCGGCTGCGCGGGTGACGCTGCCTTCTTTTGCGACCAGCCAAAAATAATGCAGGTGACGCAGGTTCAGTCCGCCGTTCTTCATGCCCGTCCTCCTCTCCACGTTTCGGTTTTTACGAACTCATTCTTCCATTATCTTCGCTTTTTCAATTTGAATAAAACCTTTATTCTCCAACCTGCGACATTCCTCGCACTGCAATGACTGGAGCAATGATGAACGAGCGTTTCTCGCCTTTCCGCAATCAAGCGCAAACGGCCACCACCGTGATCGACAGCGCCGCCCACCGGGTGCTGCGCAATACCTATTTCCTGTTGTCCCTCTGTCTCGGCTTCGCTGCGGCGGTGGCTGCTACCTCGGTCGCCTTCGCGCTGCCTAACCCCGGCATCCTGCTCACGCTGGTCGGTTTCTACGGCCTGCTCTGGCTGATCCATCGCAACCGCGACAGCGGCACCGGCATCCTTCTGCTGTTCGCCCTGACCGGCTTCATGGGTTACACCCTGGGCCCGGTGATCGGCAATGCGCTGCATTCGGCGCATGGCGCGCAGACCGTGCTGATGGCCCTGGGTGGCACCGCAGCCACCTTCGTCGCCCTCTCGGCCTATGCACTGGTTAGCAAGCGCGACATGACCTTCATGGGTGGCTTTCTGACGGCCGGCATGGTGGTGGCAATCCTGGCCAGCCTGGCCGGTATCTTCCTGCAGATTCCGGCGTTGTCGCTGGCAATCTCGGCGCTGGTCGTGCTGCTGATGTCGGGCATGATCCTGTTTGAGACCAGCAACATCGTGCGCGGCGGCGAGACGAATTATGTGATGGCGACACTGAGCCTGTTCGTCTCGATCTTCAACCTGTTCACCAGCCTGTTGCATCTGCTCGGCTTCGCCAACAAGGACTGAGTCGTTGCCGGCATCGCCGCCCCCGATGCCCGGCGCCCGATTTTCAACCAGCAGTTTTTCCGGCACGGCCTGTTCGGCGTGCCGGTTTTTTTTGGAGCATCCGACATGGAAGCGCTGATCCCCCTTCTCTCCGACCCTCAGCTCTGGCTCGCCTTCATCACCCTGACCGGTCTGGAACTGGTGCTTGGCATCGACAACATCATCTTCATCGCGATTCTGGTCGACCGGCTGCCGCTGGCGCGGCGCGAACATGCCCGCCGCATCGGTTTGTTTTTGGCGCTCTTCATGCGCGTTGCGCTCTTGATGGGTTTGTCATGGATCGTCGGCCTGACGGCGCCGCTGTTTTCAGCTGCCGGCATCGATTTCACCGGCCGCATGCTGATCCTGGCGGGTGGCGGCTTGTTCCTGATCTGGAAAAGCGTCGGCGAAATTCGCGGCATGACGGTTGGTGGCGCCGACACCGGTCCGGGCGGACGGCCTGGTCTCGGCATGGTTGCCGCGATCACCCAGATCGCCTTGATCGACCTGGTCTTCTCGCTCGACTCCATCATCACCGCGGTCGGCATGGTCGACCAGGTGCCGGTGATGATCGCCGCCGTCATCGTATCGGTGGCGCTGATGATGCTGTTTGCCGGCGGCATCGGACGCTTCGTGTCGGACCATCCGACCATCAAGATGCTGGCGCTGGCATTTTTGGTCGTGGTTGGTGCGGTCCTGTTGGCGGAAGGTGTTGGTCAGCCGATTCCCAAGGGATATGTGTACGGTGCGCTGGCGTTTTCCCTGGCGGTCGAACTGCTGAACCTGCGGCTGCGGCGGCAGACAGCGCCTGCGCTCATACCGGAACGACCTGCGCCAGACGGACAGGCGCAGGTCTCGATCGGTTGAAATGAGCATTTTTGCAACTTTTCAAATTCGACCTTGTCGAATTTTGTTTCCATTTCAACAGGAACAACGATGAAACTCGATATCTACAAGCGTGCGGAAACCGGCGGCCGTTATTCTTATCTTGCGGTGCCGCAGGGCGAGGTGATTCCGAACGAAGTTACCAACATCGACTGGGAAGATGCAGAGCGCGGCATCGATCTGGATGACGACGCCGATCATCTGCCCGCTTATGCAATCGAGCAACCGATCGAACAGATCACCGCGAAGGGCTATGCCATCACCAGCGTCAACGACATCGGACACGAATCGAACACGCATTGACGCTGCTGAATGAATGAATCGGCGCGAATCGGCGCGAATCGGCGCGAAGCGCTGCGAAGCGCTGCAAAGCGATTGCAGAAATCTGCGCCGGCCCCGGCAGGATTCTTCCGATCCCGGTAGGATGGCAAACGAGCCACAGCATCTTGCGCAAGCCGGACGGCAGCCGCCGTTCGCATCATAACGATCAGGAGAATTCCCATGGGTGACATGAATCCCGCAGCAACCAGCATCAATTTCGGCATTGCCGAACCACAACGGCTGGAAATCGTCGAAGGCATGTCGCGCCTGCTGGCCGACGCCTACACGCTCTACCTGAAGACGCATAATTTTCACTGGAACGTGACCGGTCCGATGTTCCAGACGCTGCACCTGATGTTCGAGGAAATGTACAACGAGCAGTGGCTGGCGGTCGACCTGATTGCCGAGCGCATGCGCGCTCTCGGTGCGCCTGCGCCAGGCACGTATCAAGAGTTCGCATCGCTGACAACGATCAAGCCGAGCAACGGCCTCCCGAAAGCCAGGGAAATGATCGCCGAACTGGTCGAAGGCCAGGAAACCGTCGCCCGCACGGCCCGCGGCCTGTTCACGGTCGCCGAAGCCGCCAATGACCAACCGACCTGCGACCTGCTGACCCAGCGCATGCAGATCCACGAAAAAAATGCCTGGATGCTGCGCAGCCTGTTGCAGGACTAAGCAAGCCGGCCGGCGCCATGCCGGCTGTTAAATTGGGGTCAGAGTCGTATTTTCCTTCCAGGCAAAATGCGACTCTGACCCCAATTTTTTTGCAATACTTGCTCAGCGCACCGGCGTGATTGGAATCATCACCGGTACCTGACCCAGGCTGCGGGAATTTGCATTGGTGCGAAACACCATCGGTTGCTCTACCCCGCCCGGCAGGCGAACGGTGGCTTCGGCGATGATGCGGTCGACTTCACCGCGCAAGGGGGACTTGCTGCAGACCGGGTCGGTTGCCGCCGGGTCTCCCGCGAGCATGAATGCCTGGCAGCGGCAGCCGCCGAAGTCGGTGGATTTTTCCGAGCAGCTGCGGCAGGGCTCCTGCATCCAGTCGTCGCCGCGATAGGCGTTGAAGCCGTGGCTGGTCTGCCAGATGGCGTCCAGCGGCATGCTGCGCACGTTGGGTAGCGCCAGGCCCGGCAGGTCGCGCGCATTGTGGCAAGGCAAGGCCATGCCGTCGGGCGCCACGCCCAGGAACACGGCGCCCCAGCCGTTCATGCAGGCCTTGGGCCGGTCTTCGTAATAATCCGGCACCACGAACAGCAGCTTGCAGCGCTTGCCGATCTGTTCGCGGTACCGGTTCACCGTGCGCTCGGCTTCCTGCAATGCCTCCCGCGTCGGCATCAGCTGGCCGCGGTTCTTCATCGCCCAGCCGTAATACTGCGTGTTGGCCAGTTCCAGATATTCGGCATCGAGCTCCAGGGCCATCTCGATGATCTTGCCGATGTGCGGCAGGTTCTGCCGGTGCAGCACGCAGTTCATCACCATCGGATAATCGTATTTCTTGATCAGCGCGGCGATGCGTTTTTTCAGTTCAAAGGTTTTGGTGCTGGATAAGAAATCATTGAGCTCCTGTGTCGAATCCTGGAACGACAGCTGGATGTGATCCAGACCCGCCTCCTTCAAGGCAGCAATGCGCGGCTCGGTCATGCCGATGCCGGAGGTGATCAGGTTGGTGTAAAAGCCAAGCCGGTGCGCCTCGGCCACCAGTTCCTCCAGATCATCCCGCAACAGCGGCTCGCCACCGGAAAACCCGAGCTGCACGGCCCCCATCGCACGCGCCTGCCGCATGACATCGAACCATTCCTCGGTCGTCAGTTCATTCCTGATGCTGTCGTAATTGATCGGGTTGTAGCAGAAGACGCAATGCAAGGGGCAGCGGTAGGTCAGTTCGGCCAGCAGCCAGTAGGGCGGCGCGGCGCGGGACTGCGTGGTGGCTGTCGCAGCAACGGTGGTACCGCCAGCGGTATCGGCGACGATGTCCGGGGCGATGATGTCGGAGCTGCTCATGCTTCCTGGATCCAGTCTTTTTCAAAGGCATGCGCCAGCAGGCTTTCGACATCGTTCTTCAACGACGGCATGTTGAATTGCCGTTCGAGGTTGCCGATGATGTCGGGCACGCTGGTCTTGCCGTCGCAGCATTTCAAGATTTCGCCGGCGCTGCCATTCAGACGCACCATGCCTTCCGGATAGAGCAGCACATGGCATTGCTGCGCCTCCTCCCATTGCATGCGAATGCGCCGATTCAGGCAGGGCATCGTGGGGAATTGCGACACTGGCGTGGCGTCGGTCATGCCGGATATCCCTTCTCGATCGCATCGAGCATGCTCCACAGGATGTCGAGCTTGAATTGCAGGATCTCGACCGCCCGTTCCTGCTGCGCCCGACTGCGGAAATGGTCGAGCGTGACTTCCAGGCCATGATCGACATCGCGCTGCGCAAGCGGAATCCGGCTGCGGAAATAACGCAGGCCTGACTCCTCGATCCACGGATAGTGCTCCGGCCAGCCGGCCAGGCGCTGCTTGTGAATCTGCGGTGCGAACATTTCGGTCAGCGACGAGCAGATCCCTTCCTGCCACGGCTGGCGACGAGCGAAATTCACATAGGCGTCGCAGCAAAAACGCACGCCCGGCAGCACATGCTCGAGCGACCAGAGCTCCTCGCGCGACAGACCGACTGCCAGCGCCAGTTGCGTCCAGGCTTCCATGCCGCCGGCTGCATCGCCCTGGTAATCGCCATAGCCGTCATGGTCGAGGATGCGGGCGATCCAGCGGCGGCGAGTCTCGCGATCGGTACAGTTGGAGAGAATCGCGCCGTCTTTCAGGGGAATGATCGACTGGTAGTAAAACCGGTTGGCGACCCAGCCGCGAATCTGCGCCGGCGAGCATTGGCCGGAATTGAGCTTGATGTTGAAGGGATGGTGGATATGGTAATTGCGGCCGCGGGTGCGCAGCTGATGCTCGAATTCCTCGCGGCTCCAGGGAGCGTGATCGGCAGTGTTCGACCCGGTTGCGTTCACAGTGAAATCTCCATCGTGTCGTAAGCCACTTCGATGCCGTGCGCCGTCAGCATCGCCCGTTCGGCCGAGTCGTCGCGCAGGATAGGGTTGCTGTTGTTGATGTGGATGAGGATCTTGCGCACCGGTCGGCCATGAGATTCGCCGGCGATTGCGTCGAGCACCTCGATCATGCCGCCGGGTCCGCTCTGCGGCAGATGGCCCATCTCGCTGGCAGGTTTCTTCGACAGGCCGAGCGCGATCATCTCGTCCTCGGTCCAGAAGGTGCCATCGACCAGGATGACGTCGGCCTGGCGCATCGCAGCCAGCACCGGCGCGGAGATCGCACCCAGGCCAGGCGCATAGAATACCGAGCGGCCGCTGGCGCGATCCCGGATCAGCAGACCGATGTTGTCGCCCGGATGCGGATCGTTGCGGTGCGGTGAATAAGGCGGCGCCTTGCTGTCGAGCGTGAGCGGCAAAAAATCAGTTTGCATCAACGGCGCGATCTGCAACGCACTGGCGTCGGGCGCGATCACGTACCGCTCAATGCCGCAATAGTGGCCGAGCACCTGCATCAACGGCAGGCCGTAGTCGAGATCGGCGAACACTTCGGCGGTGGCATGCAGCGGCAACGGCGAACTGCGTTCGCGCAGCATCAGCAGGCCCGTCACGTGATCGATCTGCGCATCCATCAGAAGCACCGCGCTGATGCCGCTGTCGCGCACGGCACGCGCCGGCTGCAGTTCCGGGAAGGCACGGATCTGGCTCAGGATGTCGGGGGAAGCGTTGATCAGAACCCAGTCGGTGCCGTTTTCACTGACGGCGATCGAAGACTGGGTGCGAGCTGTCGCCACGATGCTGCCGGCGCGCAGGCCGGCGCAATTGAAGCAGTTGCAGTTCCATTGCGGGAATCCGCCACCTGCAGCGGAACCGAGAATGCGGATTTTCAAGACGGCGTCTCCAGCGTTTTTCTGGGTGCCCGGGCTGGCTCCGCGTCGATCGCCACATCGATTGCTTCATCGGTGAGGATCGCGTGCTGCGCCGACCTTGCATGCCATGTCGCACGCTTCGCGGGAAGGGAAATTGGTGATGTGTCCGCTGCGGCGAAAAAAGGTCGCCGCATGTCGTGCTGCGCTGCGGTAGTCCTGCTTGATACCGAAATCGCACTGTGGTTGTACCGCAGTCGTGCTGCACGGCAGCCGGCGCCAGGCGCCCGCCGCCGATGCTACCAAAGCCGATCAGCGATTGGCGATGTACAGGGTGATCTCGAAACCATAACGGAAGTCGACTGCGGTTGGGGTTGTCCAGGTCATGATGTGCTCCTTTGTCGTTCGATGATGGAAGATGAGCGGTGGTCCATACCGGACCGCAGTCACCGTTTGTCGCGCCGGCTTTTGGATCCGACGCAATACAGTGTGCTCCGCCCAGGGTCGTCCGGCATGCGCAATTTGCTGGTTCGGGTCTCATGATTTTCATGAAAAGAGGGATGTGCCAGGCTTATTTGCCGTTCGTCCATTAAACTCGGCGCATGCAAACCATGCCTGTGCCAGCCGATCTGCCACCTGCCCTGCCGGACCGGCAACGCGGAGGCATCAGCCTGCGCCGCAAGATCGACCTGATCTTCATCGTCCTGACGCTGCTGGTGATGAGCATCTTCCTGACCACCGAAATCCAGGGCAACCGCAGCAGCATCCGGGAAGAGATGGAAGCCTCGCACCGCATCTCGACCCAGCTCCTGAGCCGGGTCGGCAACACCTACACCCGCCAGAGCATGCCGGACTTCGTGCAGTTCCTGCGCCAGACCGGCCGCGTGCGTGCCAGCGAAGTCACGCTCATGGATGATCTCGGCACGGTGCTGTATGCCTCGCCGCCGCCGACCTACAAGGCAGGCCGCTTCGCGCCCGAATGGTACACCGCGCTGGTGGCGCCGAAGATCCGGCCGACCGTCATCATTCTCGATGGCGCCAAGCTGCAGATCATGATCAACCCGTCGCGCGCCGTGCTCGACAGCTACGATGACCTGAAGATCATCCTGATCAGCCAGGGTCTGCTGTTCTTCGTGGCAGACCTCCTGGTGTTCTGGCTGGTCGGGCGCTGGCTGGCGCCGCTCGACCGCATCCTGCGCGGCTTGCGCCGCATCGAGGCCGGAGATCATCACATCCGCCTGCCCGACCTGCCGGGCAAGGAATGCGGCGAGATCGGACGCGCCTTCAATCGCATGGCGCAAGCCGTCGAAGAGAACATGCAGATCCGCCAGGCCGGCGCCGAAGCGCAGGCGCGCCTGGCGGCGCAGCGCGAATCGACCCAGATGCTCAATGCCCGCATCGAGGATGAACGCGCGGCGCTGGCACGTGAGCTGCATGATGAACTCGGCCAGTCGTTGACCGCCATTCGCAGCATCGCGAAATCCCTGCAGCAGCATCCGGACGTGCGCTTGCTCGGTGGTGGCGTGGCGCTTGCGGCCCAGCTGCTGTTCGATACCGCCGGCACCACGTCGGACGCGATGCACCGCATGATTCCCCGCCTGCGTCCGCTGCAGCTTGATGGCATGGGCCTGACCGACGCCGTGCGCGACATGGTGTCGGACCTGCAGCTGCAGCATGCGCCATTGCGCTTCCAGCTGCAGTTCGATGCGGTGTTGCCGGTGTTGCCGGATGTGTTGGAAATCACCGCCTTCCGGATCGTGCAGGAAGCGCTGACCAATGTCGTGCGGCATGCAGGTGCGACCCAGGTGCAGGTGCGCTTCGC
>JAYTLK010000067.1:0-9566 GCA_043729515.1 Herminiimonas sp. | reverse complement strand
GTGGTCGGGAGACCATTGATAGCTGCTGGCCAGTTGCGGCACGATCGCCAGTTTTTCATCGATGTCGAAGAGCTTGTCGCACAGCGAGGCAAACACCAGGCGGCCGACGAAACTGCGCGCCAGCGTCGGGTCGAGCACGTCCGGGTCCTCGGCAAGGCCGATGCGCAGGGTTTGGGCGCCGGCGCTGGCGGCCAGCAGCATGGCGATTGCGGCAACCGGCAAACGCCGCGTCATCGAGGAAAAACACGAACGGCGCGAAATGGACATGGAATCAGACTCCTGAACGAGATGGATGCCGGACCATTGCCGGCGTTGTTGAGTGGCAAGCGGTCCGCTCATGTGGACAATGTTTTCGGGAGAAATGCCGCCTGCAGCCGCTCCAGGCGCGGGTTGGGCGGCGGTGGCACGGCGTCGGCCGCCAGTCCTGCCGGCAGGTCAATCTCGCGCCAGAAATGGCAGGCCACGCCGTGGCCGTCTTCGAACAGCAGCTGCGGCACCTCGATGCTGCAGCGCGCACGCGCATGCGGGCAGCGGGTGCGAAAGCGGCAGCCCGAGGGTGGCGCCATCGGATTGGGCACGTCGCCTTGCAACAGCAACTGCCGCCGCACCCTCCCGGGCTGCGGCAAAGGGATCGCCGACAGCAATGCTTGCGTATAAGGATGGCGCGGATGTCCGAACAACGCGTCGCGGCTGGCATGTTCGACGATCTGACCCAGATACATCACCGCAACCTGGCTGGCAATGTGCTTGACTACCGCCAGGTCATGCGCGATGAACACGTAGGCCAGCCCCAGCCTGCGCTGCAGATCCTGCAACAAGTTCACTACCTGCGCCTGAATCGATACATCGAGCGCCGACACCGGCTCGTCGCAGACGATCAGGCGCGGCTCGACTGCGAGCGCGCGGGCAATGCCGATGCGCTGGCGCTGGCCACCGGAGAACTCAGGCGGATAGCGCTGCAGGTATTGCGGCGCCAGACCAACCAGCGTCAGCAACTCGGCTGCCCGCTCGCGCCGCCGGCCGACCGCCAGGCCGTGCAATGCCAACGGTTCCATCAACGTCTGGCCGACCGTCATGCGCGGATTGAGCGATGAATACGGATCCTGGAAAATCATCTGCACGTCGCGCCGCCGGGCCAGCATGGCACGCGGCGACAGGCGCATCAGATCGGCGCCGTCGAAGCGCACGGCGCCGGAAGTCGCGTCCAGGAGTCGCAGCAACAAACGGCCGACCGTCGATTTGCCGCAGCCCGATTCGCCGACGATGGCCAGGGTCTGGCCGGCAGCCAACGTGAAACTGACGCCATCGACCGCATGGACCACCGCGCGGCTCCGGCCGAACAGGCCCTGGCGCACCGGAAAATGCTTGACCAGGTTGTCGACTTCGAGAAGGGAACTCATGCCGGCTCGACTGTCATCAGTGGCGCCTTCCAGCATGCCACGACATGGCCCGGCGCGATCTCCAGCAACGGTGGCACGGCTTCCGTGCAACTGCGCTCACCGAACGGACAGCGGGCAGCAAAACGGCAGCCGGGCATGACCGTCATCGGTGTCGGCACCTGGCCGTCGATGGCCGCCAGGCGTTCCTGCACCTGGTGCAGGCGCGGTATTGATCCCAGCAAACCGACCGTGTAGGGATGCTGCGGCTCGGCAAACAAACGCGCAACCGGCGCCCGCTCGACCACCTTGCCCGCATACATGACCACCACCTCATCGGCCAGTTCGGCAATGACGCCCAGGTCATGCGTGATCAGGATGATGGCGGTGCCGGTTTCTTCGCGCAGGCTGCGCATCAGGTCCAGCACCTGGGCCTGGATGGTGACGTCGAGCGCAGTCGTGGGCTCGTCGGCGATGAGCAAACGGGGTGAACAGGCCAGCGCCATGGCAATCATGACGCGCTGGCGCATGCCGCCCGACATCTGGTGGGGATAGGCGTCGATGCGTTCCTCGGGCGACGAGATGCGCACGCGGCGCAGCATGGCGATGGCCTGCAGGCGCGCCGTCGCCGCATCGAGCCGCTGATGACAGCGGATTGCCTCGATCAGCTGGTCGCCCACCGTGAAGGCCGGGTTCAGGGACGTCATCGGTTCCTGAAAAATCATCGCCAGACGATTGCCGCGCAGGCGCCGCAATGCCGACGGCGGCAGTTGCGCCAGGTCCGTACCATCGAAGTGGATGCTGCCGGCGGCGATCCGGCCCTGGCCTTTCGGCAGCAGCCCCATGATCGACAACGAAGTGACGCTCTTGCCGCAGCCAGACTCACCGACAATGCCCAAGGTGCTGCCGGCCGCCACGCTGAAGCTGACGTCATCGACGGCGGTGAATTCGCCGCCGTCGACCTTGAAGCAGGTCGTCAGGTTGCGCACCTCGAGCAGGGCAGTCACGGGCGCTGGCAATCGACGACCAACCGGCCGCGAATTTTTCCAGCGAGGATCTGCGGTGCGGCGATCAGTGCCTCGCCGAGGTCGATCTCACGGGTGATGAGAGCGAGCTTCGTCATGTCGAGCTCGCTTGCCAGACGGGTCCAGGCAGCCTCGCGCACGGCAATCGACGCCATCACGCTGTCGATGCCGATCAAGCGGATGGCGCGCAGGATGAAGGGTGCCACCGAGGCTGGAAAATCCATGCCCTGCGCGAGGCCGCAGGCGGTCACTGCACCGCCGTACCGGGTCTGGGCCACGGCGTTGACAAGAGTATGCGAGCCCACCGAATCGATGACGCCGGCCCAGCGCTCCTTCTGGATCGGTTTGCCCGGGCTCGCCAGGCTTGCGCGGTCAATCACCTCGGTCGCGCCAAGTGCATGCAGGTAATCGGCTTCACCAAGCTTGCCGGTCGATGCGACGACCCGGTATCCCCAGCCGGAGAGGATCGCCACCGCCACGCTGCCCACGCCGCCTGAGGCGCCGGTGACCAGGATGTCGCCGTGTTCGGGGCGCACCCCCTGCTCCTGGAGCGCCTGCGCACTCAGCATGGCGGTGTAACCCGCCGTGCCGATGGCCATGGCGTCACGTGCGGAAAGCGTCGGCGGCCGGCGGATCAGCCAGTCGGCTTTCAACCGCGCCTGTTGCGCCAGGCAACCCATGTGCGTCTCGCCGACTCCCCAGCCATTCAGGATGAAGGCGTCTCCAGGCTGCCAGCGCGGATCGGTCGAAGCCAGCACGACACCGGCGCCGTCGATGCCGGGCACCATCGGCCAGGTTCGCACCACCGGCGCGCGGCCGGTGATGGCCAGACCGTCCTTGTAGTTGACGGTCGAATAGTCGATGCGCACCGAGACCTCGGCGCCGGCTGGCAACTGCGATGCATCGAGCTGCTGCAGGCAGGCATTGGTGCTGCCGTCATCGTTTTTGGTGAGATAGATTGCTTGGAATGACATTGGCCGGCCTCATGGAAAGCAATCCACAATGTTAGCCGAAAACAAAGCCTAGTCGTTTCCTTCTGATGGCGATGCGGTTCCACTTTCGGCTGGGAATTCATCGCCACGCCGGATGAACCTTTATCCGTGGCCGGGCTCGAATTAGGAGTGGTGTTGCCGCATTGCGCTCGGCAGTTCAGCGGAGCAAGTAGGTTTTTCAGTTGCATCGACGATATGTGGAGGCATGATGGACGAGCTACCAGCGGCGAAAACGGGGCCGCACCTGATCCAGGAAGCGGATGTCGGCAGCGGCGAGAAAAGTCCGGGCCAGCAGGATACGGAGGCCCTGATCAATCAAATCGCTGAACGGCCGGCAGCACCCGCCGGTTGCGCAACGCCGGCGTCAGCGCCGACATCGCTGCCCGGCGCAACCCCCGACCCAGGTCTGGCAGTGACACCGGATGGAACTCCGGTGCCGGCCGACAGCACCAGCGCCGGCCCGCCCTGAGGCTGCCAGCCGCGCGCACCGTCGCGAAAAAGGCACCTCTGTCATGCAACCTGCAGGCCACAGCAGTGGCCAGGCTCAGTGACCGGCATCCGATCCGCGGGAGTCGAACGCCAGCAGCACCGCCAGCGGCACGCTGTCAAGCAAACGCTGGTTCGTGCTTTCCAAGACAACAGCGGGTGCGACGCCGGCAGCATGCGCCTCTTGCCACCGGTTGGCGCAAAGGCACCATTGGTCACCCGGACGGAGCCCCGGAAAATGCCACTCCGGGCGCGGCGTGACAAGGTCGTTGCCGCGAGAGGCGCTGAATGCCAGAAAAGGCGCGGTCATGACCGCGCAGACGACATGCGTACCGGTGTCGTCGGCTGCAGTTTTGCAGCAGCCATCACGAAAATATCCCGTCAAAGGCGTGAACGAACAGGCCACCAGCGGTTCGCCGAAAACATTCTTGGCAATCGGATCGGCGAGGTTTGGCATCATTACTCCAATCAACACGGTGCAGGCAGCCGGGCGAAGGTGTCCGCATTGGCTGCACCCTGCAGGTATGTGACTGTACCGCACCGTTGCCTTGGTCGAGGGTGAACGCATCGATCAGTCTTGTACATCGATCTGGGTGATCCAGCGTACAGACAGGACAGCCAGGGCAGCGATAGCGTCATCGACTGGCCATGGCATCACCATCACGCCTGCGTGCTTTGATGTGTCCCATCGGCGAAAAGTGCCGGACAGCAATAAACACTTTGCTTCGCAGTTCGCCGCCATATCGGACTGCCGATCTGTCCTTGATTTCCCTGTTCCGATCATTAGTCCTGGAGAATGCAATGCCGACGACCCGCTCGATTCCCGTCTTTGTCGCCTTGATGCTGACGGCCCGGATACTTGCCGCCGCACCGGAGCAACCCGATGGCGTGACCGGCTTTGGCGCGCAACCGAACCTGCCTGCACCGGAAGGCAAAAAACTGATTCCGACGATGCATATTGCGCCCGCCAGCGCATGGCCCAGGAATGCGACGCCACAAGCGGCACCTGGCCTGGCGGTGCGGGCCTATGCGAGTGGCTTGGATCATCCGCGCATGCTGCAGGTTCTGCCGAACGGCGATGTGCTGGTGGCCGAATCGAATGCGCCAGCCGAGCATGATGCCGATGGCGGCATTCGGGGCTGGGTAATGAAGAAAGTCATGGCAAAAGCCGGCGCCGGCGTGCCGAGCCCGGACCGGATCGTGTTGTTGCGCGATGCGGACGGCGATGGCGTCGCCGAAACGAGATCGATCTTGCTGGAAGGCCTGCATTCGCCGTTCGGCATGGCCCTCGTCGGCGGCGACCTGTACGTGGCCAATACCGATGCCTTGATGAAATTTCCCTATCAAGCCGGTCAGACGCGCATCACGGCGCCTGGGGTCAAGGTGATGGACCTGCCGGCCGGGCCGATCGATCATCACTGGACCAAGGATCTGGTTGCCAGCAAGGATGGGCGCAGGTTGTATGTGTCGGTGGGTTCCAACAGCAATGTCGGCGAGCGTGGCATCGACCAGGAAAGCGGTCGCGCTGCAATCTGGGAATACGATATCGCCAGCGGCAGTGCGCGCTTGTTCGCCACTGGGTTGCGCAACCCGAATGGCTTGACCTGGCAGCCGCAATCCGGCGCCCTGTGGACGGCCGTCAATGAACGCGATGAGCTCGGCAACGACCTGGTGCCCGACTACATCACCTCCGTCAAGGACGGCGCCTTCTACGGCTGGCCGTACAGCTATTACGGCCAGCATGTCGACGCCAGGGTCAGCCCGGCGCGTCCGGACCTGGTGGCCCGTGCGATCGCACCCGACTATGCCGTCGGCGCCCACACTGCCTCGCTCGGACTGGCGTTCTATCAGGGCACGCTGTTGCCCAAGCAGTTCACCGGCGGCGCATTCGTGGGGCAGCATGGCTCCTGGAACCGCAAGCCGCGCAGCGGCTACAAGGTCATTTTCGTGCCATTTTCGAATGGTATGCCGAGCGGGGCGCCAGTCGACATCCTGACCGGCTTTTTGAACGCCGACGGGGAAGCGATGGGTCGGCCGGTGGGCGTGGCCATTGACCGGGCCGGCGCCGTGCTGGTGGCCGATGACGTCGGCAATACCATCTGGCGCGTCACGCCGACATCGTCGAAATAAGGCAGGCCGGCGAAGGATTCAGGCGGCACAACGTCATTTCATTCCGGCGCGGTTCCAGCCTTCCGGCCGACCCAGCGCAAAGTTGGCGTCGCCAGAGGTGCGCCCGTACCAGTCGGCGCCCATGCGCGACACCAGGTCCAGCTTGACGGGATCGATCTGGCCGGTGGCGTCGAGGAGGTCGTCGGCGACATGCGCAGCGACCACCTGGCCGAGGATGAGATGGCAGCTCGGCTGTGCGGTCGGATACGGCGTCATCGACGCCAGCCGGCATTCGAAGCTCACCGGCACGCCCGTCACCCGGGGCGGACGCACCATCTGCGATGCCAGCGTCGGCACGCCGCAGCGCTCGACCTCGCTTTCATCGGCACCAAAACCGAACGAGGTGGCATTCATTGTTTCAACCAGCCGATACGGCACCAGGTTGACCACGAATTCGCCTGTCTCTGCGATATTGCGCGCCGTATCCTTTTGCGTGCCATTCGGATGCAGCAGGGGAGAAATCATCAGCGTCGGTGGCGATGGCGTGATCATCTGAAAAAAGCTGAAAGGCGCCAGGTTGACCAGACCGGCGGCGGACCGCGTCGTCACCCATGCGACCGGCCGCGGCGCGATGGTCGATGCCATCCAGAAATAAGCGGTGCGGGCGTCGAGAGTGGAAAAATCGATGAACATGAATGGTTCTTTATGGATCAGGAAGTTGCAGTCTACCTTGCGTCAGGTTCAACCACGGGGCCGGGCGGCGAAGGCAAGGAAAAGCGCATGACTGCTGCCGAAAACGATGTTGCAAATTTTGAATCTAATGTTGGCTAAGGAACATACGCTTTCTTGTCGAATCATTACAGTCTCGGCACGCGTCCGGGAATTTCCTGAGTGCATAACGGATGATTTGTGAATTATCAACTCCTGTTTATTTCGAGTTGCGACAATAAAGCCATCAAGAAACCCCCCCACCCACGAGACGAGCACATGTCGACCAATCAAGCAATGCAAGAAAATGACTCCTACAATCCCGACAATCTTCTGTCGTCGCTGATTTCAAAGCTGAATCTGAAGAACGACGCAGCACTGTCGCGCGCGCTGGAAGTTGCACCGCCGATGATCAGCAAGATCCGGCATCGGCGCTTGCCAGTGGCAGCGTCGTTGTTGATCCGCATGCATGAAATCAGTGCCCTGAGCATCAAGGATCTGCGCGCGATGATGGGCGACCGCCGCGACAAGTTCCGTATCAGCAGCAAGCAGTTCAAGCAGAAGCAGGGCTGATCCGGTTACGGGATCTACCGATACGACCGCTGTTGCGACCGTATCGGTAGAGTAGATCAGTTAATTTGTTGCCATCACGTGTTGATCCACGATCAGAGATGTGCCATCGAACAGCATGGGCTGCTGCATGTAGCTTGCCATTGTTTCGGCGGGTACCGGACGCGAGATGAAGTAGCCCTGTATTTCGTCGCAGGACAGGCTTTGCAGGATCGCCAATTGCTCGGCGGTTTCCACGCCTTCGGCCACAACCTGCATGCCGAGTGCATGTGCCATCCAGATGATCGCCTTGAAGAAGACGGTGCTCTCTCCGCTCTGGCCCAATGCTGTGGTGAATGCCATGTCCACTTTCAGCACATCGAAATTCATTCGCTGCAGTTGCGACAAAGACGAGTAGCCGGTACCGAAATCATCGACCAGCAACTTGATGCCAAGTGCTTGCAAAGCGCGCATTTCACGAATGACCAAGTCGTCATCACCCAGCATGCAGGATTCGGTCAGTTCGATCTCGAGTAACTCCGGGCTCAGTTTATAGCGTTGCATTGCCGAGCGGAACAGACCCTGCACATTTGCGTCAGCGAATTGGCGCGTCGATACATTGATCGACACGGGCACCAGTGGCAGCCCGGCATCCTGCCACTGCGCGAGTTGTGCGCAAGCTTTATCCACTACCAAGGCGCCAAGTTCGACGATCAGGCCGGTCTCTTCGGCCAGTGAAATGAATTCAATCGGCGGCACCATGCCTGCTTGCGGATGCTGCCATCGCACCAACGCCTCCATGCTGCACAGCATTCCCGTGACTGCGTTGACCCGGGGTTGGTAGAAGACCACGAACTGATCCAGTGCGATGGCTTCACGCAGCGCTTCTTCCTTGCTCAGGCGGCCCAGCAGCATTTCCGAAAGATGCGGCTGGTAGCACAGGAAATTGCCCTTGCCATTCTCCTTCGCGGCATACAGGGCAACCTCCGCATGCTTGAGCAAGACTTCGCTTTCCAGGCCGTCCTGCGGAAAGACGCTGATACCGATCGAGGCCTGTACCTTGTGCACGTTTCCTTTGCCGATCACGAACGGATCGACGAAAGTCTGCAGCAGACGCTCGGCGATGCGACGCACGTCGTCAGGCGAATCGATCTGCTCCAGGACGATCGTGAATTCATCTCCCCCGAGCCGAATCACGGGGTAGTCAGCGCGGATTGCCGAGCGCAACCGAAAAGCGGCGGCTTGCAGCAATTCGTCGCCGGCGGCGTGGCCCAGGGTGTCGTTGATGTTCTTGAAGTCATCGAGATCGATCACCAGCAGGCCGACCAGATGTCCTCGCGCCCGAGCCCGGTCGAGCACGCCGGGCAGGAAACTGCTGAGCCAGTGCCGGTTGGGTAATTTTGTGAGTGCATCGGCATTGGCCATGCGAGAGAGCGCCTGCTCGTGCGTTCTAGAGGCAGTAACGTCGGACAAGGTCACGGCCAATCCATCGTCTACCCGAACGATCCGGCGCTGGATCCATGTGGCATGCAGTTGCCCGAACGGCGAAACCCTGAATTCATCTTCCAAGACGGTCTGGCCGATTGCCTGCAGCAGGATGGCCTTGCTCAAATGACTATTGCCGGTACCATCAAGCAAAGACGTGTGTTTGCCGATGAGCGTCGTCCGTGTCAGGCCGACAAAGGCCGCCGCTTGTTCATTGCAATCTTCGACCAGGAAATCGGCGTTTGCCAGAGCCGATGCAGGCAGATGGCGCAGCATGTAAAAACCTTCCCGGGCAGCGTCGCTGGCCAACCGGTAGGTGTCCTTGACCCGCTCCCGATTGAACCCCCGCCACGCTTGCCGCAAGCTCAACGCCGCGCCGGCAAGCGCCACGATGGTCAGCAGCAGGCCACCGAGAACGACAATTTGGCGGGTGCGACCGATGCGCATGGCAAACGGCAGAGCGACATCTCCCAGCAGCAGGCCGGCGATCAGCCACATCATCACACCCACCGCCAAACAGGCAACTGGCCAGACCATCGCAGCGACGGCCATCCGGCGCAGCAGTCGCCGATCGCGTGCCAGGCGCGCAAGCACATCGGCTGCACCGACATCAGTGCCCGATCCTGACGACAGAAGGCGTTCGACGAATGCCATCCAGTGCGCCGCCGGCGCGGCAGAGCGATCCGACACGGTCATGGGAGAATGGTTATAAGTTGCTGAATGGTAATAATATAGGCTGCATGACGCGACATGCCAGCAATCCTCACAATTACTCAGCCACTGTGTAACTTTCGCCACGGAAATAAAAAGCAGTGCCCCGTCATGAACGGACCACT
>JAYTLK010000066.1:0-12820 GCA_043729515.1 Herminiimonas sp. | reverse complement strand
TCAGGGGGCAATTCAACAATTCGCAGTAGTGCGGAGAAACATCGCCGGCCGTCGATCGATCAGCTGTCAACCCTGCTAGTCAGGAAGCGCTGGCAAGCAGCGGCAGGATCGCCAGAGGGGTGTCGGCAATGATGTCGGCATTCCAGCCGGATACGCCTTCCGTGCCGCAGTAACCCCAGGCAGCGGCAACGGCAACCATGCCTGCGGCCCGGCCAGCCTCGATGTCGCGCGCGTCATCGCCGACGTACCAGCAATCCTGCGCCGGCACGCCGAGGCGTCGGGCGGCTTCGAACAAGGGCGCCGGATGCGGTTTCGGATGCGCCGTGGTGTCGCCGCAGACGATGCAGCCGGCATGGGCCAGGCCAATCTGCGGGATCAGCAGTTCGGCCAGCACCGTGGCTTTGTTGGTGACGATGCCCCAGCCGATGCCGCGTGCGCGCAACCCGGCGAGCAGCGCCGGGACACCGTCGAAAAGCGTCGATCTGGCGGCGATCGCAGCAGTGTAATTTGCCAGAAAAGCATCGCGCAATGGCGGATAGGCCGGGTCGGTCGGAAGGATGCCGAAAGACGCACCGATGAGTCCGCGAGCGCCGGCCGATGCCACCGGGCGCAACAGGGCATATGGCGTCGGTGCCAGACCGCGGTCTTCCCGGACCTTGTTGAGGGCGCCCGCCAGATCCGGTGCAGTGTCGGCCAGCGTGCCGTCAAGATCGAAGAGGATCGCGCGCGGCGCTGGCAACGGCTCATTCGACACGATGCGATGCCATCATGTAGTTGACGCTGGTGTCCTGGTTCAGTGAATAGATCCGGGTCAGCGGATTGTAGGTCAGTCCCTTGATCGCATCGACTTCCAGGCCGGCGTTGCGGATGAACTGGCCGAGTTCGGCCGGCGTGATGAATTTTGCGAAATCATGCGTGCCGCGCGGCAGCAGGCGCAAGATGTATTCGGCGCCAATGACGGCGAACAGATAAGCTTTCGGATTGCGGTTGATGGTCGAGAAGAAGACCTGTCCGCCAGGTTTGACCAACTGCGAGCAGGCCCGCACGATGGCCGCCGGATCGGGCACATGTTCGAGCATTTCCATGCAGGTGACAACGTCGAAGCCGGCAGGTTCGCGCAATGCGATGTCTTCGGCGGAGATCTTCTCATAATGCACCGAGACACCGGACTCGAGCCCATGCAGGTCAGCGACCTTCAATGCCTTGTCGGACAGATCGATCCCGGTGACATTGGCACCCTTGCGGGCCATGGCCTCGGTCAGGATGCCGCCGCCGCAGCCGATGTCGAGCACGCGCTTGCCGGCCAGGGGTGCGCGTGCGGCGATCCATTCCAGACGCAGTGGATTGATTTCATGCAGCGGCCGAAATTCCGAGCTTGGATCCCACCAGCGGTGAGCGAGATCGCTGAATTTTTGTAGTTCCTGCGGGTCGGCATTGATCATGTGGCGTGTCGTTTCAATACGATATGAAGAGGGAGAGGGGATTCTAACGGCATCCGGTGGATCGCGTCGGTGCGCACCCGTTCAGTGCAGCGCCAACGAAGCGCTGGACGAAAAAAAACCCCGCCGAAGCGGGGTTGTGCAGCGAGAGAAGCAGGAACCGATTACTTGGTGCGGGTTCCGACGACTTCGATCTCGACGCGGCGGTTCTTGGCGCGGCCGGCTGCAGTCTTGTTGTCAGCGACAGGCTGCTTCTCGCCCTTGCCTTCAGTGTAGACGCGGTTGGCTTCGATGCCTTTCGACACGAGATAACCTTTGACAGCTTCTGCACGGCGAACTGAAAGCTTCTGGTTGTAGGCATCGGTGCCGACCGAGTCGGTATGACCGACGGCGATGATGACTTCCAGGTTCATGCCTTGCAGTTTCGATGCCAGATCGTCCAGCTTCGCCTTGCCTTCTGGTTTCAACACCGACTTGTCGAAATCAAAGAAGGCATCAGCTGCAAAGGTGACTTTCTCGGAAACCGGTGCTGGCGGTGGTGGCGGTGGTGCAGGCGCTGGGATTGGTGCAGGTGCAGCAGCAACTGGTGCCGGGGCTGGCTTGGCGATCTCGCCATCGCAGCCTGGCACCGCGTCGGCTGGTGTCCAGTATCCAGTGCGCCAGCACAGGCCGAACGGATCGCGCACGATCACGCCGCGGCTATCCTGAACGTAGGCGCTGGTTGGCGTCCTGGCTTGAATATTTTCTTGCGCTGATGCTGAAATTGCAACGACTGCGGTCGCAGCGAAGACGAGTTTTCCTAATTTATTCATGTTTCTCCTCTCGGTTGGGATATCCGCAGATGAACTGCGCAACAAATAGTGACATCAAAGAATCATAGTACCACGTGGTTCAAACATCACATTGAACAATCTTGTCTTCATGCAATGGCTTAACTTAGCTCCATTTTGCCACAGGCGGGGGTGCCGGACGAAGGTTGTCAAATCGCTCAATCGACGATTTCGATGCTTTGTAGTGTATTCACAACGAAAGACAGCAAAAATGCGCATTTGGTTGCGATTGCACATCCTTGATGCGCTGCACCACTGTTGTGCTGTTGGAAAAAATCGAATGGTTTCATGCACTGCACGCCGAAAACTCCGCGGAAATCAGGTCAAGATCGGCCAATCCGGTTCGGGCGACCAATTCCAATACCGCGGAATGGCGTGACCAATTGACAACAATGAATCGTGAATCCGTTTTTCGCAGACCAGCGCCAAAGCTGGCCCATGGACATAACCACCGGCCCGAAAATAAAACAAAGGCTGTCTTCATGCTGCGTTGCGGAATAAATTGACTTGTCTTTAAAGCATCCGTTGGAAGCGCCGAAAGCGATCGGGTTGACGGTTCCAGTGTGGATTCCAAGGCGGTAAAAGCATGTTTTTTTGACAAGCCGAGGCTGGGCGAAGCGCTGCTTCGGATGACGAAAAGTGCGCTTGCGCATGTTAAAATCATGGGTTGAGCAGCAGTTCCTTTATCGACATTTCGGGCCCAAGAAGGTTGCTCGAACGCCAAGTTGACAAACCCGCAGTGCATTACAGAAGATCGGTCGTCCCGCATGGATCAATTTGCCAAAGAAACAATTCCCATCTCGCTGGAAGAAGAGATGCGCAAGAGTTACCTTGATTACGCGATGAGCGTGATCGTCGGTCGCGCGCTGCCCGATGTCCGTGACGGCTTGAAGCCGGTGCATCGGCGGGTATTGTTTGCCATGCATGAGATGAACAATGTCTTCAACCGGCCGTATGTCAAGTGCGCACGCGTGGTCGGTGAAGTCATGGGCAAGTTCCATCCGCATGGCGACCAGTCGATCTACGACACGCTGGTGCGGATGGCGCAGGATTTTTCGCTGCGCTACACGCTGGTCGATGGCCAGGGCAATTTTGGCTCGGTCGATGGCGACAATGCGGCTGCAATGCGCTACACCGAATGCAGGCTCGACCGGATTGCCGGCGAAATCCTGGCCGACATCGAGAAGGACACCGTCGATTTCGTGCCGAACTACGATGGCAAGGAAAAAGAACCGTCGGTCCTGCCGACAAAAATACCGAACCTGCTGATCAATGGCTCGTCCGGCATTGCGGTCGGCATGGCGACCAACATCCCGCCGCACAATCTCACCGAAGTCATCAGTGGCGCGCTGCACGTGCTGCGCAATCCGCAGTGCACGATCGACGAACTGATCGAACTGATTCCAGCGCCGGATTTTCCGACCGCCGGCATCATCTACGGCATTTCCGGCGTTCGCGATGGTTATCGCACCGGCCGCGGCCGGATCGTCATGCGGGCGAAGACGCATTTCGAGGAATACGGCAAGGAAGGGCGCACCGCGATCATCGTCGATGAGCTGCCATATCAGGTCAACAAGAAATCCCTGCTCGAGCGGATCGCCGAGCTGGTGCGCGACAAGAAGCTCGAAGGCATCTCCGACATCCGCGACGAGTCAGATAAGTCCGGCATGCGGGTCGTCGTCGAATTGAAGCGCAACGAAGTGCCGGAAGTCGTGCTCAACAACCTGTACAAGCAGACCACGCTGCAGGATACCTTCGGCATGAACATGGTGGCGCTGGTCGATGGCCAGCCGAAGCTGTTGAACCTGAAGCAGATGCTCGAATGCTTCCTGTCGCATCGTCGAGAGGTGGTCACGCGGCGTACCGTGTTCGAACTGCGCAAGGCGCGTGAGCGCGGTCATGTGCTCGAAGGCCTGGCGGTAGCACTGGCCAACATCGACGACTTCATCGCCATCATCAAGGCGGCGCCGACACCGCCGGTGGCAAAGACGGACCTGATGGCACGCGCCTGGGATTCCTCGGTCGTGCGCGAGATGCTGGCGCGTACGGGTGCGGAAAGCGCGGCCGGCATCGAAGCGTTTCGTCCGGCGAATTTGCCCCGGCATTACGGCATCCAGTCCGATGGCATGTATCGCCTCTCCGATGATCAGGCCCAGGAGATTTTGCAGATGCGTCTGCAGCGCCTGACCGGTCTGGAGCAGGACAAGATCGTCAACGAATACAAGGACGTCATGGCGCAGATCGCCGATCTGCTCGACATCCTGTCCAAACCGGAACGGGTCACCGTCATCATCACCGATGAAATGACCATGATCCGCGCCGAATACGGCGATGGCGCAAAGGACGTGCGGCGCTCGCACATCGAGCTCAACGCAACCGACCTCGGCACGGAGGACCTGATCACGCCGCAGGACATGGTGGTGACGCTTTCCCACACCGGCTACATGAAATCGCAACCGGTGTCGGAATATCGGGCGCAGAAGCGCGGCGGGCGCGGCAAGCAGGCGATGGCGACCAAGGAAGACGACTGGATCGACCAGCTCTTCATTGCCAACACACATGACTACATCCTGTCGTTTTCCAATCGCGGCCGCATGTATTGGCTGAAGGTCTGGGAAGTACCGCAGGGCTCACGCAATTCGCGCGGCAAGCCGATCGTCAACATGTTCCCCTTGCAGGATGGCGAGAAGATCACCGTCGTGCTGCCGGTGCAGGGCGTCAATCGCACTTTCCCGGATGATCGTTACGTGTTCATGGCGACCAGTCTGGGCACGGTGAAGAAGACGCCATTGTCGGATTTCTCGAATCCGCGCAAGGCCGGCATCATTGCCGTCGACCTCGACGAATCCGATTTTCTGGTCGGCGCCGCGCTGACCGATGGCAAGCATGACGTGATGTTGTTCGCCGATTCGGGCAAGGCGGTTCGCTTCGACGAAAACGACGTGCGGCCGATGGGGCGTACTGCCCGCGGCGTGCGAGGCATGAACCTGGAAGAAGGGCAGCAGGTCATTGCGCTGCTGGTTGCCGAGAACGAGCAACAATCCGTGCTGACCGCGACCGAGAAGGGCTACGGCAAGCGCACGCCGATCACGGAATACACCCGTCACGGCCGTGGCACGAAGGGCATGATCGCGATCCAGACCAGCGAGCGCAACGGCAAGGTCGTGGCAGCAACGCTGGTGGACACGACCGATGAAATCGTCATGATCACCACTGGCGGCGTGCTGATCCGCACCCGGGTGTCCGAGATCCGGGAGATGGGCCGGGCAACCCAGGGCGTGACGCTGATCGCGGTAGAGGACGGTGGACGGTTGAAAGGGTTGCAGCGCATCGTCGAGGCCGATGTCGAAGCCGAGATCGAGGCAGCGGCCGATGCCGAGGCGTTGGCAGACATCGCTGCAGTTGCCGACGAAGGCACCACCACCGACAGCGACGACGACGGCGCAGCAGACGAAGCGACAGGCGATACGGGGGACGAATGACCGGCGCCGCGTCCCGCGTCTTCAATTTCTCGGCCGGGCCGGCCGTGATGCCGGACGAGGTGTTGCAGACGGCCGCAGCGGAAATGCTGGACTGGCATGGCAGCGGCATGTCGGTCATGGAGATGAGTCATCGCGGCCGGGAATTCACCTCCATCATCGAGGCCGCGCGAGCCGATCTGCGTGAGCTGCTGGCGGTGCCGCCTGAGTACAAGATCCTGTTCCTGCAAGGCGGGGGGCTCGGCGAAAACGCGATCGTGCCGATGAATCTCGCCGCTCGCCGCCTGCCGGCGGGCGCAAATCTGCAATCGTCGCCGGTGGACGCGACCATCGATTTCATCCAGACCGGTTCCTGGTCAGTCAAGTCGAGCAACGAGGCGCGGCGCTATGCGCGGGTGCATGTAGCGGCCTCCAACGGCCAGGGAAAATTGTCCGCCATCCCTGCACGCGAGACCTGGCAGCTGTCGGCCGATCCGGCCTACGTCCACGTGTGCACCAACGAAACCATCGATGGCATCGAGTTCGGCAGTGCGCCGGATGTGGCAGCTGCAACGGGCGGCGCGCCATTGGTCGCCGACATGTCGTCCCATATCCTGTCGCGCCAGATCGATGTGTCGCAATATGGCGTCATTTTTGCGGGAGCGCAGAAAAACATCGGGCCGGCCGGCCTGACCCTGGTGATCGTGCGCGAAGACCTGCTCGGCCATGCGCTGCCGATATGCCCGTCAGCATTCAATTGGAAGACGGTGGCCGACAATGAATCGATGTTCAACACGCCGCCGACCTATGCGATCTACATCGCGGGGCTGGTGTTTCAATGGCTGAAGCGCCGGGGAGGCGTCGCCGCCATGGAGCAGCGCAATATCGCCAAGGCCGCGCTGCTCTATGATTTTCTGGATGGCTCCGATTTCTATGAGAACCGGGTTGCGCCTGCGGCACGCTCGCGCATGAACATTCCTTTCTTTCTGGCAGACGAACACTTGAACGAGGACTTCCTTGCCGGTGCGAAGGAGCACCGCCTGCTACAACTCAAGGGGCATAAATCGGTCGGCGGCATGCGCGCTTCGCTTTATAACGCCATGCCGTTGCAAGGCGTGCAGGCGCTGGTAGGCTACTTGCAGGAATTCGAAAGGAAGCACGGATGAGCGACGACAAGCTCACACCTCTGCGCGAGCAGATCGACGCCATCGATGCGCAGATCCTGACGTTGTTGAATCAGCGCGCCCGCGTGGCGGAAGCGGTCGGCCACGTCAAGGCGGAAACCAATGCGCCGGTATTCCGGCCGGAACGCGAGGCGCAGGTATTGCGATCGGTGGCGCAACGTAATCCAGGGCCGATGCAAAACGACGACGTGCAGACGATATTCCGGGAAATCATGTCTGCCTGCCGCGCGCTGGAAAAACGGGTGACGGTCGCGTACCTGGGCCCCGCCGGTACTTTCAGCGAGCAGGCGGTGTTCCGTCAGTTCGGCCACGGCGTGCTGGCCATGCCGTGCGCGTCGATCGATGCGGTGTTCCGGGCAGCCGAGGCCGGAACCGCGGATTTCGGCGTGGTGCCGGTGGAGAATTCGTCCGAAGGCGCGATCAACCGCACGCTGGACCTGATGCTGCAGACAACGCTGGCCATCTCCGGCGAAATCTCGATTCTTGTTCACCACAGCCTCATGACGCGCAACGGCAGCATGGACGGCGTCACGCGGGTGATCGCCCATTCGCAGGCGCTGGCACAATGCCAGGTCTGGCTGACGCAGCACTTTCCCCATCTCGAACGCCAGGCAGTCGCGTCCAACGGGGAAGCGGCGCGCATGGCAAGCGAAGATCCGACGGTGGCGGCGATCGCCGGCGAATTCGCCGGCCAGCGCTACAATCTGCAAGTGGTCAGTGCGCATGTGCAGGACGATCCGCATAACCGCACCCGCTTCGCCGTCGTCGGCCGTCTGCACACGACGCCGAGCGGCCAGGACCATACTTCGCTGGTGCTGTCGGTATCGAACCGGGCCGGCGCGGTATACAACCTGCTCGCGCCGCTGGCTGCCAACGGCGTGTCGATGACACGCTTCGAATCACGGCCGGCGCGCATGGGCACCTGGGAATATTATTTTTATGTCGACGTCGAAGGCCATGCCCGGGATGAGCGGGTGGCGAAGGCGCTGACCGAACTGAAGCAGAATGCGGCCTTCTTCAAGGTGCTGGGTTCTTATCCGGTCAGTCGCTGAAAGGTCGGCGAATCGATTGACGACATGCAGCTGGCGCATAGGCTGCCGCAACAGATTTTTCGACACGCATCATCCCGATCATTCAGCACCTCGCAGTATTTCGATTGATTGCGCCTGTCTCGCAGGCGTTCTAACCTGGAACCATCATGTCGCTTCAGTTCGGTCCTGACTATGTTCGTGCGCTGGCCCCGTATCAGGGTGGCAAACCGATTTCCGAAGTCGCACGCGAATTCGGCCTCGACGCGGGCAGCATCGTGAAGCTGGCGTCGAACGAGAACCCGCTTGGCATGCCGGCGTCGGCGCGCGAGGCGATGCTGGCAGCGATGGCAGACATCGGGCGCTATCCGGATGCCAACGGCTTCGATCTGAAGGCCACCATCACGGCGAAATACGGCGTGCCCCAGGACTGGATCACGCTCGGCAATGGCAGCAACGACATCCTGGAGCTGGCCGCGCATGCGGTGGTACAACCTGGCGAGGGCATCATCTACTCGCAGTATTCCTTTGCGGTCTATGCGCTGGCTGCGCAGGCCGTGGGTGCCCGGGCGCAGGTCGTGCCGACGGTGGCCTACGGCCATGATCTGGAGGCAATGGCCGCGGCAGTCGACGATGACACGCGCCTGATCTATGTCGCCAATCCGAACAATCCGACCGGTACCTTCGTGCCAGCCGAGGCGATCGAACGCTTTCTGGCAAAGATTCCGGCGCGCGTGGTGGTGGTGCTCGATGAAGCCTATAACGAATATTTGCCGGCGTCGGTTCAGTATGAATCGATCGGCTGGGTGCAGCGGCATCCGAACCTGCTGGTTTCGCGCACGTTGTCCAAGGCGTATGGCCTGGCGGGCCTGCGGGTTGGTTTCGGGATTGCCCAACCTGGCATCACCGATCTGCTGAACCGGATTCGTCAGCCGTTCAACGTCAATTCGATGGCGCAGGCAGCGGCGGTGGCGGCACTCAACGATACGGCCTTTTTGAAAAAAAGCGCTGACTTGAATGCCGCCGGATACAGGCAACTGACCGGCGCCTTCGACGCGATGGGACTGGAATTCGTGCCGTCATTCGGCAATTTCGTCATGGTGCGCGTTGGCAGTGAAGACACCGCCGGCGCCCGTGTCAACCTGGCGTTGTTGAAAAAGGGAGTGATCGTGCGGCCGGTGGGAAATTACGGCCTGCCGCAATGGCTGCGCATTTCGATCGGTCTGCCCGAAGAGAACGCCGCATTCATCGCTGCGTTGAAGGACGTGCTCGCTTGAGGCCAAGCACCGCCACCTCAAGCTGGCGCGTGAGAGCCAGATTCACTGCCAAATGCGCCCCGAAATGGATCATGCGGCACGAAAGAAAATCTCAGAAAGATCCAGGCAATTCATGCTGCGTAATGTGACAGTCATCGGCGTCGGCCTGATCGGCGGCTCGTTTTCCCTGGCGCTGAAAAAAGCCGGCCTGGTCGAACGGGTGACCGGCATGGGTCGCAGTGCGGCCGTGCTGGCGCGGGCCGCCGAACTGGGCATCGTCGACCGGTGCACCTCGTCAATGGAAGAAGCGCTCGACGGCGCCGATCTGGTCCTGATTGCCACCCCGGTGGCGCAAACCGAATCGATCCTGGCAAAGATGGCGCCATGCCTGCAGCCAGGTACGGTGGTGACCGATGCGGGCAGCACCAAGACCGATGTGGTGGCGGCAGCGCGCCGGGCGCTGGGTGTGCGCATCGGCCAGTTCGTGCCCGGGCATCCGATCGCCGGGCGCGAGGCAAACGGGCCGGAGGCGGCACTGGCAGATTTGTATGTGGGGAAGAAAGTGGTACTCACTCCTTTGCCCGAAAACCTGCCGGCGGCAGTCGATGCCGTTGCCGCTGCCTGGGAGGCTTGTGGTGCAGTGATGCATCGGCTGTCGGCCCAACAGCATGACCGGATTTTTTCAGCGGTCAGCCATTTGCCGCATTTGCTGGCCTACGCGCTGGTCGATCAGGTCGACCGGGCGCCCGATGGCGCCCTGTTGTTCCAGTATGCCGCGAGCGGCTTTCGGGACTTCACCCGGATCGCCGGCTCCTCTCCCGAGATGTGGCGCGACATCGCGTTGGCGAACCAGGGCGCACTGCTGGCGGACCTGGAAGGGTATCAAGCGCAGCTCGAGCGCCTGAAGACCATGCTGGCTGCAGCCGATGGCGCAGGCCTGCATGCCCTGTTCGCCAATGCGCAACGTGCCCGCCAGGCCTGGCAGGGCACGATCGAAGCGGCGGAAAAACCGATTTCCAATGGCGGCGACTGATGAAAAAATATCCCCGCAGCCTGCTGCTTGCCCCCGCTGCCCGTGCCAAGGGCACGGTGTTGTTGCCTGGCTCGAAAAGCATCTCCAACCGGACGCTGCTGCTGGCCGCACTTGCCCAGGGCGCGACCGAGATCGTCGATCTTCTGGCGTCCGACGATACCCACGTGATGCTGACCGCCCTGCAAAAACTTGGCGTCGCATGGGAGCAGCACTCGCGCGACGACCTGCCGACACATGATTACCGGGTCGAGGGGGTCAATGGCCGGTTCCCCGTCCACCAGGCCGATCTCTTCATGGGCAACGCCGGCACAGCGATCCGGCCATTGACAGCGGTGCTTGCCGCTGCCGGCGGCGACTACACGCTGCACGGCGTGGCGCGCATGCATGAACGGCCGATCGGCGACCTGGTCGATGCCTTGAATGCAGTCGGTGCGCGCATCGCATACACCGGCGAGCCTGGCTATCCGCCGCTGCATGTCCAGCGCGGCCGGATCATGGCGGAGAAGCTGCAGGTGCGCGGCAATGTATCGAGCCAGTTCCTTACTGCACTCCTGATGGCCGCACCGTTGATGGCCCGTGACCTGCCGGTGTCGATCGAGGTGGTCGGTGAACTGATTTCGCGGCCCTACATCGAAATCACCTTGAACCTGATGCAGCGCTTCGGCATCGATGTCACGCGCCGGGACTGGCAGCAATTCATGATCGCGCCGGGCCAGCATTACCGCAGCCCCGGGCGCATCCATGTCGAAGGCGATGCATCCTCTGCATCCTATTTTCTGGCGGCGGGTGCAATCGGCGGTGGGCCGGTGCGGGTGCAGGGTGTCGGACGCGACAGCATCCAGGGCGACGTGCGCTTTGTCGACGCGCTGCGCCAGATGGGCGCCACCGTGGAGTTCGGCGAGAACTGGATCGAATGCCGCGGCAACGGCGTCCTGCGCGCCATCGATGCCGATTTCAACCATATTCCGGATGCCGCGATGACTGTCGCCGTGGCGGCCTTGTATGCGGATGGTCCCAGCACGCTGCGCAACATTGGCAGCTGGCGGGTAAAGGAAACCGATCGGTTGAGCGCGATGGCGACCGAACTGCGCAAGCTCGGCGCCGACGTGGAGGAGGGCACGGATTTTCTGCGCGTGACGCCGCCGCTGCTGCTAACGCCAGCCACCATCGACACCTATGACGACCACCGCATGGCAATGTGTTTTTCCCTGGCCTGCCTGGACGGGGCAGCGCGACCGGGTGCACCAGTGCGCATCAATGATCCACACTGCGTCGCAAAAACCTTCCCCGATTATTTCGACGCCTTCGCCGGCATCACAGGATCCGCTGATGACGCCCGCTGACGTTCCCGTGATCACCATCGACGGCCCGACTGCATCAGGCAAAGGGACGGTCGCACAACGCGTTGCCAACACGCTGGGCTTTCATTACCTCGATTCTGGCGCGCTGTATCGGTTGACTGCCCTGTCGGCATTGCGCCGCAACGTGGCACTCACTGATGAGCCGGCACTGGCGGTGCTGGCGACCGATCTGCCGTGCAGTTTCCAGGGTGAGCAGGTCTTGCTGGCCGATGAAGACGTGTCGGACCTCATCCGCGCCGAGGCGGTCGGCAATGCCGCCTCGAAGATTGCGGCCTTGCCGGCGCTGCGCCAGGCGCTGTTTGGCCTGCAGTTGCGTTTTCGGGTGCCACCCGGGCTGGTGGCCGACGGGCGCGACATGGGAACGGTGTTGTTTCCGCATGCGATGCTGAAGGTATTTCTCACGGCGAGCGTGGAAGCGCGTGCGCAACGGCGCCATAAGCAATTGATTGACAAGGGTTTTTCTGCTAATATAGACGACCTTCGACAAGATTTGAGCGAGCGGGACGCACGTGACGCGAACCGGGCGATTGCACCGCTAAAACCTGCCGATGACGCGTATTTTCTCGATACCTCCGGGATTACTGCGGAAGATGCAGTGCAGCAAATATTGGGGTGGTATGCGGTGGTAAGGAAGTTGCCTTAGCGCAGTCCCGATCGAGCGGTTACAACAAGCAGTTGAAGCACGCAGTCGAAGCACGCAGTCGAAGCACGCAGTTTTTATAAAGAAAGCCCATTAACCTAACCCTTTGCCGGTTCCGTGCCATGTGGCGCGCCAGACCGGTATCGGCCAACCTCGGTACCCCTCCCTCCACTTATGTCTACTGTAGCTACCTCCCAAGAAACACCTGTTGGCATGGAAAGTTTTGCCGCGCTGTTCGAAGAATCGCTGACCCGCCAGGACATGCGGATGGGCGAAGTGATTTCCGCTGAAGTCGTGCGTCTGGATCACAATTTCGTGATCGTCAACGCCGGCCTGAAGTCGGAAGCCTTCATCCCCATCGAAGAATTCAAGAACGACAATGGCGAACTCGAAGTCAACGTCGGCGACTTCATCTCGGTCGCCATCGAATCGCTGGAAAACGGTTTCGGCGATACCATCCTCTCGCGCGACAAGGCCAAGCGCCTCGCCTCGTGGCTCTCGCTCGAAAAAGCGATGGAGTCCGGCGAGATCGTCATCGGTACCGTCAACGGCAAGGTCAAGGGCGGTCTGACCGTTCTGACCAACGGCATT
>JAYTLK010000065.1:0-16491 GCA_043729515.1 Herminiimonas sp. | reverse complement strand
GGCGCGAAGAATCATCTGGTCGTCATGCCCGACGCGAATCTCGATCAGGCAGTCGATGCACTGATCGGCGCAGCCTATGGTTCGGCCGGCGAGCGCTGCATGGCGATCTCGGTGGCTGTTGCAGTGGGCAGCGTGGGTGATCGCCTGGTCGAAGCGCTGATCCCGCGCACCAAAGCATTGAAGATCAAGAACGGCATGGAGAGCGATGCCGAGATGGGTCCGGTCGTCACCGGCCAGCACAAGGAAAAAATCGAAGGCTACATCCAGGCCGGGGTCGACGCCGGCGCCAAGCTGCTGGTAGATGGCCGCGGCATGACGGTGCCGGGCCATGAAAAAGGCTTCTTCCTGGGCGGCACGTTGTTCGACCACGTCACGCCTGACATGACGATCTATCGGGAAGAGATCTTCGGGCCGGTGCTGGCCGTGGTGCGGGTGCCGGATTTCGCCGCTGCCGTGGAGCTGATCAACAAACACGAGTTTGGCAATGGCGTGGCGCTTTTCACGTCCGACGGCAACACCGCGCGTGAATTCTCGCGTCGCATCGAGGTCGGCATGGTCGGCGTGAACGTGCCGATTCCGGTGCCGATGGCCTGGCATTCCTTCGGCGGCTGGAAGCGGTCGCTGTTCGGCGACACCCATGCCTACGGCGAAGAAGGCGTGCGCTTTTATACCCGCTACAAGTCGATCATGCAGCGCTGGCCGCAGACCATCGACAAGGGCGCGGAATTCACCATGCCGGTGTCGAAGTAAGCGAACAGGAGACGCCATGGCGCACTCTACGGCAACGTCGGCCGGCACCTATGACTACATCATCATCGGCGCCGGGAGTGCCGGCTGCGTGCTGGCCAATCGACTCACGCAGGATGCCGGCGTGTCGGTGTTGCTGCTGGAAGCCGGCGCCAAGGATGACTACATCTGGATTCACATCCCGGTCGGTTATCTGTACTGCATCGACAATCCACGCACCGACTGGCGCTACCGTACCGAAGTCGATGCGGGTCTGAACGGGCGCAGCCTGATCTACCCGCGCGGCAAGGTGCTCGGTGGTTCCTCATCGATCAATGGCATGATCTACATGCGCGGTCAGGCGCGGGATTACGACCAGTGGGCGCAACTCACCGGTGATGCCGGCTGGCGCTGGGACAACGTCCTGCCGCTGTTCAAGAAGACTGAAGATTTTCATGCCGGCGCCGATGCCTTTCATGGCGCCGGCGGCGAGTGGCGCGTCGAGAAGCAGCGCCTGAAATGGGACATTCTGGACGCGTTTCGCGAAGCCGCGGCCCAGACCGGGATTCCGAAAACCGACGACTTCAATCGGGGCGACAACGACGGCTGCGGCTACTTCGACGTCAACCAGAAACGCGGCATCCGCTGGAACACCGCCAAGGCATTCTTGAAGACCGCACAGCGCCGCGGCAATCTCGAGATCATGACCGGCTGCCATGTGCAGCACCTGCTGTTGGCGGATACGCCGCAAGGCAAGCGCTGCACCGGCGTGGCATTCACCGGCAACGGCCAGTCCTGGCAGGCGCAGTCGCGCCATGAAACCATCGTCTGCGCCGGTGCGGTCGGCTCGCCGCAGATACTGCAGCTCTCCGGCATCGGTCCGGCGGCGCTCCTGCAGCGGCATGGCGTGCCGGTGCAGGTCGATCTGCCGGGCGTCGGCGACAACCTGCAGGACCACCTCCAGATGCGCATGGCCTTCAAGGTGACCAATGCGAAGACCTTGAACACGATGGCTGGCAACTGGGTCGGCAAAATGAAGATCGGTCTGGAATACATGTTGTTCCAGAGCGGCCCGATGTCGATGGCGCCTTCGCAGCTGGGCGCGTTCACGCGCAGTGATCCTTCGCAGCCTAGTCCGGATCTGCAGTATCACGTTCAACCCTTGTCGCTGGAAAAATTCGGCGACCCGTTGCATCCGTTCCCGGCGTTCACGGCCAGCATCTGCAACCTGCATCCGACTTCGCGCGGCCATGTCCGCATCGGCTCGGCCAGCCATCTGGATGCGCCGAAAATCACGCCGAATTATCTGAGCACCGATGCCGACCGCCGCACGGCCGTCGCTGCACTGCGCCTGACGCGCCGCATCGCCGCCGCCGAACCGCTGGCACGCTACGGTCCGGTGGAATTCAAGCCAGGCCCGCAGTTCACCAGCGACGCCGATCTGATGCAGGTGGCCGGCGACATCAGCACCACGATTTTCCATCCGGTGGGCACGTGCAAGATGGGCGCGGCCGGCGATGTGCATGCCGTCGTCGACAGTGAATTGCAGGTGCGTGGCGTGCAGGGCCTGCGGGTGGTGGATGCGTCCGTAATGCCGATCATTACCTCGGGCAACACGAATTCGCCGACCATCATGATCGCCGAAAAAGCAGCGCACCTCATTCGCGCGGCACGCCAGAAGCCGGCGATATTGGCGCCGCTGGAAACCGCCTGACCACTGGTGCGGTCAAAGGGCACATCAGCGGTTATCTCTTATTGTCAGAACGCATGTTAAACGTGTACCATGCGGCAAAATATTGCAGTGCCAAAAAAATAAGCAACCGGGAGACACGATGACCGACGTCATCTTGCAAACGAAGCACCTGACCAAGGATTTCAAGGGCTTCACCGCTGTCAGCGATGTCAATCTCGACGTCCAGCGCGGACATATCCATGCACTGATCGGGCCGAATGGCGCCGGCAAGACGACCTGCTTCAATCTGCTGACCAAGTTCCTGGTGCCGACCTCCGGCCAGATCTTGTTCAACGGCCGCGACATCACGGCGGCCAAGCCGTCCGAGATCGCGCGCCAGGGCGTGATTCGCTCGTTCCAGATCTCCGCCGTTTTCCCGCACCTCACCGTGCTGGAGAACGTGCGCATCGGTCTGCAACGTACGCTTGGTACTTCGTTTCATTTCTGGCGCAGCGAAAAGTCGCTCAGCCAGCTCAACGACCGCGCGCGTGCCTTGCTGGCCGAAGTCGATCTCTCCAGCTTCGCCGATACCGTGACCGTCGATCTGCCCTACGGCCGCAAGCGCGCGCTCGAAATCGCCACCACGCTGGCCATGGAGCCGGAACTGATGCTGCTCGATGAGCCGACCCAGGGCATGGGCCATGAAGACGTCGACCGGGTCACGGAGCTGATCAAGAAAGTGTCGGCCGGCCGCACGATCCTGATGGTCGAACACAACATGAATGTGGTGTCCGGCATCTGTGACCGCATCTCGGTCCTGCAACGCGGCGCCATCCTGGCCGAGGGCACGTATGCCGAAGTCTCCACCAATGCGCAGGTCATGGAGGCCTACATGGGCACGGCTGACGGCGCTCTCGAAGGAGCGCATTGATGTCCGCGGTTCCTGTCTCTTCACTTGCTGGCGCGCCCGCCATGCCGGCTGCCGCCACCACGCCGGCCCTGGAAATCAGCGGCCTGCAGGCCTGGTATGGCGAGTCGCACATTCTGCATGACGTCAACCTCAGCGTGGCGCCGGGCGAAGTGGTCACGCTGCTGGGCCGCAACGGCGCCGGGCGTACCACGACCCTGCGCGCCATCATGGGCCTGACCGGCCGCCGCCAGGGCTCGATCAAGGTCAATGGCGTCGAAGCCATCAACCTGCCGACGCACCGCATCGCCCATCTGGGCATCGGATATTGCCCGGAAGAGCGCGGGATCTTTTCCTCTCTTTCGGCCGAAGAAAACCTGTTGCTGCCGCCGACCGTCTCGCGCACCGACGCCGGCATGTCGATCGAAGAAATCTATGCGATGTTCCCGAATCTGGCAGAGCGGCGCAACAGCCAGGGCACGCGATTGTCGGGTGGCGAACAGCAGATGCTGGCAGTGGCCCGCATCCTGCGCACCGGCGCGCGACTGTTGCTGCTAGACGAAATATCCGAAGGCCTGGCGCCGGTGATCGTGCAGACCCTGGCGCGCATGATCACGACCCTGCGCACCAAGGGTTACACGATCGTGATGGTCGAACAGAATTTCCGTTTTGCCGCGCCGCTGGCCGACCGTTTCTACGTGATGGAACACGGCCAGATCGTAGAGACTTTCGCATCGACGGCGCTGGATGAAAAAATGCCGGTGCTGCACGCATTGCTCGGTGTTTGAAGGCAGTTAGCAAAAGCGACGCAGCAATGCGCGGCAGAGGTAGTCAAAGGCAGCATCGATTGGCAGGAACCAGCAGCGGACATCAACAGCCGACATTCTCCGCAGCTGCAGGCATCACATCGGCAGGCAATCACAAAGCAAAAAACCACGGACCACAGGAGACAGCATGAAGAACGGAATCAGCACCAGCAAGAAAATGATGGCAGCAGCCGTGACGGCCGCTTGCGCATTCGGCGCCGCCGGCAGCGCCTCGGCACAGATCTCGGGCGACGTCGTCAAGATCGGCATCATCACCGATCTTTCGGGCGTCTATTCGGACATCGACGGCGCCGGCGGCGTCGAAGCGATCCGCATGGCGATCGCCGACTTCGGTGGCACCGTCAACGGCAAGAAGATCGAAGTGCTCTCGGCCGATCATCAGAACAAGGCCGACATTGCTGCCAGCAAGGCGCGCGAATGGTTCGACCAGCAGGGCGTCGACATGCTGATCGGCGGCACCAACTCCGGCACTGCATTGGCGGTCTCGAAAGTGGCCTCCGAAAAGAAGAAGCCCTACATTTCAATCGGCGCCGGCACGGCCCGGTTGACGAACGAAGAATGCACGCCATACACCCTGCACTATGCCTATGACACGGTGGCGCTGGCAAAAGGCACGGGCGCGGCAGTCGTCAAGCAGGGCGGCAAGAGCTGGTATTTCCTCACAGCCGACTATGCTTTCGGTACCTCGCTCGAAAACGATACCGCGACCATCGTCAAGGCCAACGGCGGCACCGTCACCGGCGCCGTGCGCCATCCATTGTCGGCCTCCGACTTCTCGTCCTTCATGCTGCAGGCGCAAGCCTCGAAGGCACAAATCCTGGGTCTGGCCAATGCTGGCGGCGACACCATCAATTCGATCAAGGCCGCCAATGAATTCGGCGTGACCAAGACCATGAAGCTGGCCGGTCTCCTGATGTTCATCTCCGACATCCATTCGCTGGGCCTGAATCTGACCCACGGCATGTATCAGACCGACAGCTGGTACTGGGATCAGAATGAAGAAACCCGCAAGTGGTCACGCCGCTTCTTCGAGAAGATGAAGAAGATGCCGACAAGCCTGCATGCCGCCGATTATTCGGCCACCACCCAGTACCTCAATGCCGTCAAGGCCACCGGTACCGATGATCCGGACAAGGTGCTGGCGCAGTTGAAGAAGATGAAGTTGAACGACGTATACGTGAAGAACGGCTACGTGCGTGCCGATGGCTCCATGATTCACGACATGATGCTGTTGCAGGTGAAGGAACAGAAGGATTCGAAGTATCCATGGGATTACTACAAGGTCGTGCAGACGATCCCCGGCGATCAGGCGTTCACCACGAAAGCCGAAACCAAGTGCGCCAGCTGGAAATAAACCACGCAGTCGCAGTATCCTGACCGGGCAGGCCATCATGGCCTGCCCGGTCAGGTTGCAGGTTGTACAGTCGTACGTTGTCCCCGCCGGGAGGTTCCGGCGGGTTCGCTTCGGGCCGGGCCCGGGCGCATTCCGGTCACCCTGACCGTCACCGCTGGGTTGAAATGGAAATTTTCGGCATTCCCCTGCAAGCGATGTTGAGCCAACTGTTGCTGGGACTGGTCAACGGCTCGTTCTACGCCATGCTCTCGCTTGGTCTGGCCGTCATCTTCGGCCTGCTCAACGTCATCAATTTCGCCCATGGCGCCCTGTACATGATGGGCGCTTTCGTCGCCTGGATGGGGCTGACCTATTTCGGCATCAATTACTGGGTGATGCTGCTGGTCGCGCCCCTGGTCGTGGGCGCGCTCGGCATCGTCATCGAGCGCAGCATGCTGCGCTGGCTCTACAAGCTCGATCACCTCTACGGCCTGCTGCTGACTTTCGGCATCACGCTGTTGCTTGAAGGTTTGTTCCGTTCGTTCTACGGCGTCTCCGGCCAGCCATACTCGGTGCCATCGGCCCTGGCCGGCGCCACCGACCTCGGTTTCATGGTGCTGCCGAACTATCGGGCCTGGGTGGTGCTGGCATCCCTCATCGTCTGTTTCGTCACCTGGTTCGTGATCGAAAAAACCAAGCTCGGTGCTTACCTGCGCGCCGGCACCGAGAACCCGAAACTGGTCGAAGCCTTCGGCGTGAACGTGCCGCTGATGGTGACGCTGACCTACGGCTTCGGCGTGGCCCTGGCCGCGTTTGCCGGCGTGCTGGCGGCACCGGTGATCCAGGTCTCGCCGCTGATGGGCTCCAACCTGATCATCGTGGTGTTTGCCGTGGTGGTCATTGGCGGCATGGGCTCGATCCTCGGCTCGATCGTCACCGGTCTGGCGTTGGGTGTGGTCGAGGGTCTGACACGGGTGTTCTATCCCGAGCTGTCGGCAACCGTCGTCTTCATCATCATGGCGCTGGTCTTGCTAGTGCGTCCGGCCGGCTTGTTCGGCAAGGAAAAGTGAGCCGGTTTTTCGGTTTCACCTCCAGCATGACTTCCGGCTTTGCTCATCGCTTCCCGTCCGGCTACCAGGCTGCACCTTTCTCCGACCATCTTCTCCTCACCGACTGACGACCATGAACAAGAATATCGGCTACGCGATCGCACTGGTGGCACTCCTGGCGGCGCCCTTCCTGGTGTATCCGGTGTTCCTGATGAAGGTGCTGTGCTTCGTTCTGTTCGCCTGTGCTTTCAATCTCTTGATCGGTTTCACCGGCTTGCTGTCGTTCGGTCATGCAGCCTTCTTCGGCAGCGCCGGCTATGTTGCCGGACATTGCCTCTCCAAGCTCGGTCTGCCAGTCGAGGTCGCACTCCTGCTCGGTACGGCCACGGGCGCCGGCATCGGCCTGGTGATGGGCCTTCTGGCCATCCGGCGCCAGGGCATCTACTTCACGATGATCACGCTGGCATTGGCGCAAATGCTGTATTTCGTCTGCCTGCAAGTGAAGCTGACCGGTGGCGAAGATGGCTTGCAGGGCGTCCCGCGCGGCAAGCTGCTGGGCACCTTCGATCTGTCGAATGATTTCCTGCTGTATTACATCGTCCTGGCCATCGTGGTGGCTGGGTTTGCACTCATCGGGCGCACCATTCATTCACCGTTCGGTCAGGTGCTGAAAGCCATCAAGGAAAACGAGCCGCGCGCGATTTCGCTCGGCTATGACGTCGATCGCTACAAGCTGCTGGCCTTCGTCATCTCGGCGGCGCTGGCCGGCCTGGCCGGTGCGACCAAGACCCTGGTGCTCGGTTTCGAGACCCTGACCGATGTCCACTGGAGCATGTCGGGATTGGTCGTGCTGATGACACTGGTGGGCGGGATGGGCACCATCGTCGGCCCGATCATCGGCGCCATCGTCATCATTCTGCTGGAGAACAAGCTTGGGGAACTGGGCAACGTCATCGCGTCGGTTACCAGCATCGAATGGTTCCGCTCGTTGGGTGAGTCGGTCACCATCGTCACCGGCCTGATCTTCATCCTGTGCGTGCTGGCCTTCCGGCGCGGTATCGTCGGTGAACTTGCCGCCCGCTTCAAGCGGCCTGCGGCGCGATAGACTGGCCTGCGGCGCAATCGATTCCGCACCGGTTGTCAGATCGTCGGATCGTCAGATCGTCAGGTCGTGGATCGGCGGCGGTTGATGTCTCGCCGCTAACTTGTCCACCGCCGCATGCTCGACGTTTTTTGAAGTAGCGCTTGGCGGTGGCAAGCTTGCTGCCGGTCCAGGGCGGCAGCGCGACGATCGCTACCAGGCCGCCGTGTAGATCGCGTGCGCATCGGCACGTGCCAGTTCGCGCGGATTGTTCGTCAGCAGGCGCGTCTGCAGCATTGCATCGTCCGCCAGCCGGTCGATCGCGTCGGCGCCGATGCCGAGATCTCGCAGCCGCGTTTCGATCCCTACCCGTTGCGCCATGTCTTCCAATGCAGTGATCAGGGCATGACTGCGGGCCTCGACGCTGCCACTTGCCTGTGGCGCGACGATGGCCGCGATCTCGGCATACAAGGGTGCGGCGTGCGAGACGTTATATCGCAGCACGTGTGGCAGCACCAGGGCATTTGACAAGCCGTGCGGGACATGGAAGATACCGCCGATCGGATAGGCGAGGGCGTGCACCGCGGCCACCGGTGCGTTGGAAAACGCCTGGCCTGCAAGCATGGCCCCCAGCAGCATCGCCTGGCGGGCTTCCAGATTGCCGCCATCCTCACAGACCGCCAGCAAGTTCTGAGACAGCAGGCGCAGCGCCTGCAGCGCCAGCATGTCGGACAGCGGATTTTTCTTCAGGCGGCTGGTATAGGCTTCGATCGCATGCACCATGGCGTCGATGCCGGTCGCGGCGGTCACCTTCGCCGGCAACCCGACCGTCAATTCGGCATCGAGGATCACGAGGTCGGCATACAGCTTCGGCGAGACCACGCCCATCTTGGTGGTTTCGCCGGTGGTCACGATCGAGATCGGCGTGACTTCGGAGCCGGTGCCGGCAGTGGTAGGGATCTGCAGCAGGGGCAGGCGCGGACCGAGCACATTGCCGACGCCATACATGGTGGCAAGCGGCTGGGTACCGGCGGCAAGGACGGCAATGAGCTTGGCAACATCCATCGAACTGCCGCCGCCCAATCCCACTACCAGATCGATCCCGGCTGCCCGTGCGTCACGGGCGGCACTCAGCACCACCGCTTCTGGAGGATCGGCCACGACTTGCGACCAGACCGTTACCTGCAACCCTGCTGCCTCCAGGCTGGAGACGACCGGTGTGACCAGTCCCGTTCGCAGGAAGCCGGGGTCGGTGACGAGCAGCGCTTGTTTTGCCGTAGGAAAATGTTGCTGCACCAAAGTACCGGCCTGCTTGCTGCTGCCGCAGGCGCTGATGAGGTGAGGGACGGTGCTGAAGATAAATGCGTTCATTTTTTGATGGTCTCCTATGTCGTCATTGTAGCAACCGGGCGGCATCTCAAAGGCTGTTGCATTGCAGCATAGCCGCGCGCAGGAATGCGACGTGACGGGAAACCTTATTGAACCAGCCCAGTGTCTTTCGTCTGCGGCGATCTGTGATGGGACTGGCCGACAACGCGTGATTGTCCCGTGTCTCCGCCATATTCATCATGTCGTCAAACCGGCGCCTGATCAGGGGCCAATCGCCTCGCGTAAGATGGTGTGTTGCCAGAACTAGCGTCTGCCACGGTCTTTTTAAAAAAACAGTTTTGTAATCAACGGGTTGCGGATATTTTTCGGTACGAATAATCATATTTTCAAGTTGATCGGACAGCATGACTGATTATGTAATCCTGGGATGCGCTGCCTTGTTTGCCGGCTTCATCGATGCAGTCGTGGGCGGGGGCGGCCTGATTCAACTTCCTGCGCTGTTTTCAACGCTGCCCGGGTCCGCGCCCGCGACCCTGCTTGGCACGAGCAAGCTCGCCGGTATCTGGGGCACCTCGGTTGCCGCAGTCAGCTTTGCCCGGCGGGTGAAGGTAACCTGGTCGACGGCGGCACCTGCAGCCATTGCTGCATTTGGGTTTTCATTTTTCGGTGCGTGGACGGTTACGCGCATACCACCGGATTTTTTAAGAACGTTATTGCCGTTCGTGCTGGTTGCTGTCGCCACATATACTTTCATGCGGAAGGATTTCGGTGCGCATCATGCGCCGACGCAAGTCGGGTTGCGTGAAAAAGTGCTGGCATTGGCTGCAGGTTCGGCAATCGGATTCTATGATGGGTTCTTCGGGCCGGGCACAGGCAGCTTTCTCGTGTTCGTATTCGTCAGGTTTTTCGGATTCGATTTTTTAGGCGCATCAGCAGCGGCGAAAGTCGTTAATGTTGCTTGCAATCTGTCAGCCTTGCTCTGGTTCGGATACAGCGGACATTTGCTATGGCAGATTGGCTTGCTCATGGCAGGATGCAATATCGTTGGATCGATTGTCGGCACGCGTATGGCAATTAAACATGGAAGCGTGTTTGTTCGAAAGCTGTTTCTTTTCGTGGTCACTGCATTGATATTGAAAACTGCTTATGACGCGTTCTTGAAATGACAGGGTTGAGTGGGATTGATAAGAATAGCGTCAAGGGTTCCACGTGGAACGTCAGGTTGTATTGCGGCGCATCCTCGGGGGAGGGTGGATGAATTGAATCGACCGTGTGGCAAGGTTTGATTCGACCACGCTTGTTTCACGTGAAACCACTATGTACGTCAATTCATCCTAAAACATCTTTGCACTGTTATTCGATTGTCGATTTATCCCGAGCAACGCCAAGATGCGGTGATTGTTTCACGTGGAACGCACAATTTAATCTGATTGGGCACGCTGAGTGCGCTTCAATCGGTTCCACGTGAAACGTTTGGTTGATCATTTGAATCACCGTCAGCGAACAACATGAGGGGTCCAGAAAGCCTCTATAATCCTGCCTCTAGCTGTCTCTATGCCAAGGTCTGTCATGCAATTTCCCACTGAGTTTGATGTAATCGTCGTAGGCGGCGGGCACGCAGGCACCGAGGCGGCGTTGGTCGCTGCACGGATGGGGCGAAAGACGCTTTTACTCACCCACAACATTGAAACGCTTGGGCAGATGTCGTGCAATCCGTCGATCGGTGGGATTGGCAAAGGACATCTGGTACGTGAAGTTGATGCGCTCGGCGGCGCCATGGCCTTGGCTACTGACGAGGCAGGTATTCAGTTCCGCATCCTGAATTCCTCCAAAGGGCCGGCTGTCCGTGCCACCCGCGCACAGGCGGATCGGCTTCTTTACAAACAGGCGATTCGCCACCGCTTGGAAAACCAGCCGAATCTGTTCCTGTTCCAGCAGGCTGTCGATGATCTGGTGGTAGAGGGTGGCCGGGTAGCGGGTGCGGTGACCCAGGTTGGCATCGTGTTTCGCTCCCGTACCGTGGTGCTGACGGCCGGCACGTTTCTAGACGGAAAAATTCATGTCGGTCTCAACAATTATTCCGCTGGTAGGGCAGGGGATCCGCCGGCCGTATCGCTTTCAGCCAGATTGAAAGAATTGCAATTGCCCCAGGGACGCCTGAAAACCGGGACGCCGCCCCGCATCGATGGCCGGACGATCGATTTTTCCGTCATGCAGGAACAGCCTGGCGACCTCGATCCGGTGCCGGTTTTCTCCGTCCTCGGTAATGCCGCAATGCATCCGCGCCAGGTGCCATGTTGGATCACGCATACCAATGCCGGCACTCATGACCTGATCCGCGCCGGTCTTGATCGTAGCCCGATGTACACCGGCGTGATCGAAGGCGTTGGTCCCCGCTATTGCCCGTCGATCGAGGACAAGATTCATCGCTTTGCCGGAAAAGATTCGCACCAGATTTTTCTGGAGCCGGAAGGATTGACCACCAATGAGTTCTATCCGAACGGCATTTCCACCAGCTTGCCATTCGACGTGCAACTCGCCCTCGTGCGATCGATGCGTGGACTGGAATCGGCGCACATCCTACGACCGGGCTATGCCATCGAATATGATTACTTCGATCCGCGCGGGTTGAAGGCGTCGCTTGAAACCAAGGTCATCGAAGGATTGTTCTTCGCTGGTCAAATCAATGGCACGACCGGCTATGAAGAAGCTGCTGCCCAGGGGCTTTTGGCCGGCATCAACGCAGCACTGCAGAGCCAGGACAAATCGGCATGGACACCGCGTCGGGATCAGGCTTACCTGGGCGTGCTGGTCGATGATCTGATCACGCAGGGCGTGCAGGAGCCGTATCGCATGTTCACCAGCAGGGCGGAATACCGGTTGAGCTTACGGGAAGACAATGCCGACCTGCGACTAACTGCAATCGGCCGTTCGCTCGGTTGCATCGGCGACCTGCAATGGGACGCCTTCGAGCGCAAGCGCGAGGCGGTCGAGCGGGAAATGCAGCGGCTGAAATCGACATGGGTCAACCCGCGCATGATTGCAGAAGTCGAAGCCCATCGTGTTCTGGGTGCAAGCCTGGAGCGGGAGTATGCGCTTGCTGACCTGCTGCGTCGGCCGAGTGTCGGCTACGATGGCCTGATGGGTCTGCGCGGACTCGACGGCGCATCGCTTGCCGGGCCCGGGGTCGAAGATCGCGTGGTCAAGGAGCAGATCGAGATCCAGCTGAAATATGCCGGCTACATCGAGCGGCAGGCAAAAGAGGTGGAGCGTCATGACCAGTTCGAACATCTGCGCCTGCCGGCCGACTTCGATTACCTGCATGTCGCGGCACTGTCGATGGAGGTACGGCAAAAGCTCAACCAGCAGCGTCCGGAAACGCTCGGCCAGGCTGCCCGGATTTCCGGTGTCACCCCCGCTGCGATCTCACTGCTGCTGGTGCATCTGAAAAAAGGCGGCGCCAATGAATTCGCCGCAGTGCGTAGCGCCGCGGATCTGGCCGGCTGATGCGCTGATGACCGACCCGCGCCGACCCGTTGCAGGCAAACCCGGCCTGCCACAACAAGCAACCGCAGCCGGCGATCGGCGGGAAAGCCATGCCGGCCTGCTTGCGCAGGGAGCCCGTGCGCTCGGTGTGTCGCTCGATGCTGGCCAGATCGCCGACCTGCTGGCTTATCAGGCATTGCTCGCAAAATGGAACGCGGTCTACAACCTGACCGCGGTGCGGGATCCGGACCAGATGCTGCGCCAGCATTTGCTTGATTGCCTGGCAGCAGTGCCAGCCTTCGCTGATGCGCAACGGGTCCTCGACGTGGGAGCGGGCGGCGGATTGCCAGGCCTGGTGCTGGCCATCTGGGCACGGGTGGCGAAACCGGACATGCAGATCCACCTGGTCGACACCGTGCACAAGAAAACCGCGTTCCTGACACAGGCAAAGTCCGAGCTCGGCCTGGCAAACGTGACCGTCCACACCGCACGCGTCGAACAGCTGCACGTGACTCCCCTGTTTGACGTGATCACCTCGCGCGCATTTGCCGAGCTGGCCGACTTCATCGGCTGGTCCTCGCATCTGCTGGCGCCGGGCGGCCGATTCCTGGCGTTGAAAGGCGTGCTGCCGGCAGACGAACTCGCTGCACTGCCTGCCGGCTGGATGCTCGAGTCGGCGCGCCCGCTGACCGTACCTTTGCTGGACGCCCAACGGCACCTGCTGGTAGTTCGTCGTATCGCTGACGGCGAATCGCCTGCCAGCACATCACTCGCATGAGCGCTCGGCAAGCAAGGCGCCTGAAAGACACCTTGCGCCGCACACGAATTTCGCAGCATCCCGGCTTACAATACTGGTGCGGCGCAAAGTTTGCGCAGACGCATGGATCTTCCTGACGACGAAGCGATTTTTAATGGCAAAAATATTTTGTGTCGCCAACCAGAAAGGCGGCGTCGGCAAGACCACCACGGCAGTCAATCTCGCCGCTGGCCTGGCGCAGCTCGGGCAGCGTGTATTGCTGGTGGACCTCGATCCGCAAGGCAATGCGACGATGGGCGCCGGCATCAACAAGGCGACCCTGGCGTCGTCGATCTATGAGGTCCTGCTCGGCATGGCCGATGTCGAAGCAACCAAGGTGCGCTCTGAAAACGGCGGCTTCGATGTGCTGCCTGCAAACCGGGAACTGGCTGGCGCCGAGGTCGAGATGGTCGCGCTCGAACAGCGCGAGACCCGGCTGAAGCAGGCACTGCAGGCAGTCGAGGCGGATTACGATTTCATGCTGATCGATTGCCCGCCGGCGCTGTCGATGCTGACCCTGAACGGCCTGTGCGCAGCACACGGCGTGATCATTCCGATGCAGTGCGAATATTATGCGCTGGAAGGCTTGTCGGACCTGGTCAACACGATCAAGAAAGTGCATGCCAAGCTCAATCCGGACCTGAAGATCATCGGCTTGCTGCGCGTGATGTTCGACACCCGGATGACGCTGTCGCAACAGGTCTCGGCGCAACTGGAATCGCATTTCGGCGACAAGGTTTTCAAGACCATCATTCCGCGCAACGTGCGACTCGCGGAAGCGCCATCCTACGGCATGCCGGGCGTGACCTTCGATCCGTCCTCCAAGGGGGCGCAAGCCTATATCGCCTTCGGTGCGGAAATGGTGCAGCGGGTCGGCATCATCAGCAAGACGACACCACGCACGCCGGCGGCAGCCTGACCGCCCGGACACCCGAACGTTTGAACGCTTGAACAACCTGCCGGCCCTTCCCATGACGATCCGCTACCTCAACGACGCAAGCCTGCTTTCCACAGATCCCTCCAAGCCAGCCAACCGAGAACCCATGGTCATGAAAAAAAACAAGGGCCTCGGACGCGGCCTTGATGCGCTGCTCGGCGGGTCGGTCGATTTCGCGGAACTGGCACCGGTACCCGGTGCGCCGTCGTCACTACCGGTGAGCAATCTGCAGGCCGGAAAATATCAGCCGCGCACCCGCATGGACGAGGGTGCCTTGAATGAACTGGCAGCCTCGATCAAGGCGCAGGGCCTGTTGCAGGCGATCCTGGTGCGGCCGATCACGGCACCTGCCGGTGCCCCGCAATATGAAATCATTGCCGGCGAGCGCCGCTTCCGGGCAGCGCAACTGGCCGGCCTGACCGAGGTGCCGGTGCTGGTCAAGGAAGTCGAGGACCAGGCTGCCGCCGCCATGGCGCTGATCGAGAACATCCAGCGCGAAGACTTGAATCCCCTGGAAGAGGCGCAAGGCATTCAACGTTTGATCAGCGATTTTTCATTTACCCATGAGCAGGCGGCCGGCGCAGTCGGCCGCTCGCGCAGCGCGGTATCGAACCTGCTGCGGCTGTTGAATCTGGCCAAACCAGTCCAGACGATGTTGATGGCAGGGGACCTGGACATGGGTCACGCCCGGGCACTACTGGGCGTCGACGCCGCCACCCAGATCACCCTGGCCAACCAGGTCGTCGCCAAGCGGATGTCGGTGCGCGAAGCCGAGCGACTGGTGATCCGGACCGCGAGCGAGCAGGCAGCGGCCGAAAAACCGCGCGAGCCGGCCCGGGAAAAATCGCGGGACCTGAAAAATGTCGAGGAAGAATTGTCTGATCTGCTGGCAACGGCAGTGACGATCAAGATCGGCCAACGCAATCACGGTAGCGTGTCGATCTCCTTCGCCAGCAACGATGCGCTCGACGGCATCATCGCCCGCCTGCGCGGCGGTGCTTCCTCATGAGTGCCTGACGCAAACGAGGAACCAACGCACCATTTCCGTGAAATCCGAAAAGCGTGTCACATTCTTGGGCAGCAAAGGTTTGACGGACGTTGAGGATTGCACTTATAATCCCGTGGCTTTGTCCAGCACCCAACAGAATTTAAACCGGTTTGCCTTGTCGAGGCGGTCAACCGGCGTCCATCGTATTCCTGGAATCACATGCTGCGCGTCGTTCTCCTGCAACTTGCGACAACGATCGTTGCAGCCTGCGTCGCCGGCCTGATCGCCGGAATGCCGGCGTTGATTTCGGCGCTTTTGGGTGGATTATGTTGCGTGGTGCCGAACGGGTTGTTTGCCTTGCGCCTGTTCGCCAATGCGCATGGGGGAAGCGGGGCCAATCCGATGTCGTTTTTCATCGGCGAATTCATCAAGATTGCATTGACGGTGGCGCTTCTTGGCGCGACCGCCTGGCTGTACCACGATCTGAACTGGCTGGCGATGATCGCCGCTTTCATCGTGGCACTGAAAAGTTACATCATCTTATTATTTAGGCACTGACATGGCGACAGAATTGGCTGCGGCAGCGGCAAGTGAAGGTGCGGCACATGCACCGACGGCAACCGAATACATCGTTCATCACCTGCATCACCTGACGTCCCACGAGCAGACCAAGATCGTCGATTTTACGGTCTTCAATCTCGACACGATCTTCTGGTCGATCGCCATCGGCCTGATCGGCTCATTCTTCATGTGGAACGCCGCCAGACGCGCCACTTCCGGCGTGCCGGGCCGTTTTCAGGCTGCCGTCGAACTGGTCGTCGAGATGGTCGAAGACCAATCCAAGGCCATCATCCATGGCAACCGCGCCTTCATCGCACCACTGGCATTGACGGTATTCGTTTGGGTATTGCTGATGAATTCGATGGACTTCCTGCCGGTCGATCTGTTCGACAGGGTCTTCAAGGCAGTCGGTCTGGGTCACGTGATTCATTTCCATCGTGCGGTGCCTACCGCCGACATCAACGGCACGCTCGGCATGGCACTCGGTGTCTTTGCGTTGATGATGTTCTACAACATCAAGATCAAGGGCATCGGCGGCTTCGTGCATGAACTGTTCTGCGCACCTTTTGGTTCGCACCCACTGTTGTGGATTCCGAACCTGGGCCTGAACATCATTGAATTCGTCGCCAAGACCGTTTCGCTCGGCATGCGGTTATTCGGCAACATGTATGCCGGCGAACTGATTTTCCTGTTGATCGCGTTGCTCGGTTCGACCGCGACATGGTGGGGCTTCGGCATGCACGTGGTCGCCGGTTCGATCTGGGCCATCTTCCACATCCTGATCGTCGTGCTGCAGGCG
>JAYTLK010000064.1:0-5724 GCA_043729515.1 Herminiimonas sp. | reverse complement strand
ATGCGGCCTGCTTCGGCGCGCTGATGAACGCTTCCCACGCCAGCTTGCGCGACGATTACGAAGTCACGATTCCGGCCCTCGATATCCTGACGGATTTGTTGCAATCCGCAGAAGGCGTCTTCGGCGCCCGCCTGACCGGCGCCGGCTTCGGCGGCGCATGCGTGGCGCTGTGCCGCAACGGTCAGGCCGCTGCCATCGGCAAGCGCGTCCTGGCGCGCTACAACGCCGCCGGCTTCCAGGGAGAGCTGCTGATTCCGGCACCGATTCCGGTACCGAACCCGGGACCGATTTCAGCATTACCCCCCGCCCAAACATCCATTTCGGTTTCCGACTGTGCCCACACTACCAACGACACGGACACCGACACCAAGAACGAGACCAATTGATGACCGATTTCATGTATCCACGACCGCAACTGGTGCGCTCCGACTGGCAAAGCCTGAACGGCACCTGGCAGTTCGCCTTCGATGATGCGCGCCGCTATCGGCGCCCCAGCGATGCGATCGAATGGACACACGAGATCAATGTTCCCTTCGCACCCGAATCCACCGCCAGCGGCATCGGCGACACCGGATTTCACCAGGCCTGCTGGTATCGCCGCAGCTTTAGCATGCTGCCCGGTGAGGATTACGTGCTCTTGCATTTTGGCGCGGTCGATTACACGGCCAAGGTCTGGGTCAATGGCCAACTGATGATGCAGCATGAAGGCGGCCACACCTCCTTCCACGGCGACATCACCAGCGCGCTCGATCCCGGCGGCACGCAGGTCGTCACCGTGCTGGCCGAAGACGATCCCCTGGATCTGGCCAAGCCGCGCGGCAAGCAGGACTGGCTGCGCGAGCCGCACTCGATCTGGTATCCGCGCACCACCGGCATCTGGCAGACCGTGTGGCTAGAACGCGTGCCGCCGACCTATATCCAGAAACTGCGCTGGACGCCCTACTTCGACGGCTATGAAATTGGCTGCGAAATCTTTGCCGGCGGCCTGCCCGCTGATGACCTCACCGTCGAAGTCAAGCTCTGGCATGGCGAGAACCTGCTGGCCGACGATCACTACAAGCTCGTGGCCGGCGAAGCCAACCGCAAGATCGCGCTCTCCGACCCCGGCATCGACGACTCCCGCAACGAACTGCTCTGGAGTCCGGAGCGCCCGACCCTGCTGCAGGCCGAACTGACTCTACGACAGGGCGCACGCATCATCGATACCGTGCGCTCCTACACTGCCCTGCGTTCGGTCACCATCACGCGCGACCGCTTCATGCTCAACGGCCGTCCGTATCCGCTGCGACTGGTGCTCGACCAAGGCTACTGGCCCGACAGCCTGATGACGGCGCCCGGCGACGAGGCCCTTAAACGCGACGTCGAACTGGCCAAGGCGATGGGTTTCAATGGCGTGCGCAAGCATCAGAAGATCGAAGATCCGCGCTATCTTTACTGGGCCGACCGGCTCGGCCTGCTGGTGTGGGAAGAAATGCCATCGGCGTACCGCTTCACGACCAAGGCGGTCACGCGCATGGTGCGCGAATGGAGCGAAGCCATCGAGCGCGACTACAGTCATCCCTGCGTGATCGTCTGGGTGCCGTTCAATGAATCATGGGGCGTGCCGAACCTGACGATGACGCAGGCCCATCGCAATGCAGTCGAAGCCTTGTATCACCTGACACGGACCTTGGATGCGACCCGGCCGGTGATCGGCAACGATGGCTGGGAAGCATCGGCAACCGACATCCTCGGCATCCATGATTACGATGCCGATCCGGAACGCCTGCAGGCGCGCTATGCCACCACCGAATCGGCGCGCACGCTGTTCGACCAGCGGCGCCCGGCCGGACGCATTCTGACCCTCGATGGATTTCCGCACCGTGGCCAGCCGATCGTGCTGACCGAATTCGGCGGCATCGCGTTCGATCAGTCGCCGGCAGACGACAAGACATGGGGCTATTCGCGCGCCATGACGGGCGAAGCGTTTTTCGAGCAGTACCGGCGACTGCTGGAAGTGGTCAACACGACGCTGCTGTTTTCCGGATTTTGTTATACGCAGTTCGCCGACACTTTTCAGGAAGCGAATGGCCTTCTGCGTGCCGATCGTACACCGAAGATTCCGCTCTCGCAGATCAATGCGGCAACCCGTAATGTGCCCTGGAGCGCAGACAGTGAAACACCCTGATCCGATACTGCGTCTGCAGGCCGCCCGCACAGGCGTGCTACGAGCGCGACCACTGCGCACGATGCGCCAATGGCCACGGCGTCTTGATCCGGGATAGTGCCGGCATCAGGAACAGGCGGAGCGGTCTTCAGCTTGCTTCGCTTTCTGCGCCGGCGCCAGGCCATCCGTCCGACGTTGGATCGGATACCGGTCAGCGCAACGGGTCCGTTCGTGATCAATCAATGCTCTTATCGGGGCGAAAGGAAATCATCATGCCAACACTCATCGTGTTCTGCCATCTTCGCTGGGACTTCGTCTTCCAGCGACCGCAGCACCTGCTGACGCGCTTGGCGCAGCACTACCGCATCATCGTGGTCGAGGAACCGGTTTTTCATGACGGTGCGCCGCATCTGCATCGCCGCGAAGTCGCGCCCAACATCAGCATCGTGCAACCGCATACAGCCGTGCATGCGCAGGGCTTTCACGATGATCAGATACCGCTCCTGCAGCCGCTGCTGTCGCAGATGGTGCCCCAGGGCGAGGATCCGATCGTCTGGTTTTACACGCCGATGGCCCTGCCGCTGTTGCAGTCGCTGCATCCGAGCCTGGTGGTCTATGACTGCATGGATGAATTGGCGGCATTCAAGAATTCGCCCAAACAATTACTCCAACGGGAGACCGCACTGCTCAACATTGCCGACCTGGTCTTCACCGGCGGCCCGAGCCTGTATGCAGCGAAACGCCATCGGCATTCGAGCGTGCACTGCTTCTCCAGCAGCGTTGATGTCAAGCACTTCGAGCAGGCGCTCGACCGCGTGAATTCCCATCCGGCGCATCGCGAAATCGGTGGACCGCGGCTGGGATTTTACGGCGTGATCGACGAACGTCTCGACCTCGACCTGATCGCTGCGCTGGCGGACGCGCATTCGCAGTGGCAGATCGTGCTGGTTGGCCCGGTTGTCAAGATCGATCCTGCCACGCTGCCGCAACGTCCGAACCTGCACTATCTCGGCCAGCAACCGTATGAAGCGCTGCCGCATTTCCTGGCCGGCTGGGATGTGTGCCTGCTGCCATTTGCGTTGAATGAATCGACCAGGTTCATCAGTCCGACCAAGGTACTGGAATACATGGCCGCCGAACTGCCGATCGTCAGTACGCCAATTACCGATGTCGCCGTGCCGTATGGCGACATCGTGGCGATTGCGACCAGCCCGGCCGAATTCGTGCGCGCCTGCGAAGATGCACTTGCATTGAACGAAGAAGAAAAGAAATCGATGCTGGCGCGCATGCGCGAGATCGTCGCGGCGACGTCCTGGACCGCGACTGCCGTAGCGATGCGAGATCTGATGCAATCCGGCCAACGGCAACGGGCGGCAGTACAGAAATTTCCAGCGCCGTCCTCACCCACATTTGTCACGTCCCCGGAGGACAGCATGAAGGCAGCAGTACAAAACATCAATCCGTTGCGCTCACCGACCACACCGCAGTCCCACCAATGCATCATCGTGGGCGCAGGTCCGACTGGTCTGAGCGCGGCTTACCATTACGGCAAGGAAGCGCTTCTGCTGGAACGCAATCCAACGGTAGGCGGCTGGTGCCGCTCGATCGAAGACAAGGGTTTCACCTTCGATTACGCCGGCCACATCATGTTCTCCAACGATCCCTATGTGCTGGAACTGTATGAAACCTTGCTGGGCGCGAACCTGCACTGGCAGGACCGCGAAGCCTGGGTATTCAGCAAGGATGTCTACACCCGGTATCCGTTCCAGGGTGCCTTGTACGGGCTGCCACCGGCGGTGATCACGGAGTGCATCGTCGGCGCGATGGAAGCGCGCTTCGGTGACCTGACGGCCACGCCCGGCGCCAAGCCGGCCCCGGCAGTCGTACCGAATGCGGTGCAGGGCAAGACGCCACCGACCAATGCTGCGATGGGCGCAGCCGCCAGTGCCGTCAGCGCCAGCAGTTCCAGCGCACAAGCGCCAGGTGGCAGCGTGACCGGCGCCTCCGCTTTCCATGGCGCGACCCTCAAACCGGTGGAAGACTGCTGCGCCGACGGCAGTATCGAAGTCGATGCGGACGCTGCGACGCTACCGGCATCAACGGAGCCAAAAAATTTCGAGGAATTTATCTATAAAGTCTGGGGCAAGGGCATTGCCAGACATTTTGCAGTCCCTTACAACAAGAAGTTGTGGACCGTGCCATTGACGGAGATGGAAACGTCGTGGTTGGGGGGGCGCGTACCCCTTCCCGACCTGGAGCAGATCATCGAAGGCGCACTCGAACCGGTGGGCAAGCCGATGGGGCCGAATGCGCGTTTCGGTTATCCGTTGAATGGCGGCTTTGAGGCGCTGATGACCGGGTTTCTGCCGCATATCCAAGGCAAGGTCGAAACCGGCGTGGAGGTCGTGCAACTGCAACCAAAGGAACATCTGATTGCCTTGTCGGACGGCCGCCGATTCCGGTACGAGCATCTGGTCAACACAATGCCATTGCCGGAACTGCTCAAGCTGATCGGCGACCAGGCACCGCAGGAAGTGCAGGAGGCAGCACGGGGCTTGCGGCATATCTCGATTCGGTGCGTCAACATCGGCGTGAAGCGCGAGAACATCACCGAAAAGCACTGGGTCTATTATCCGGAGGACTCGATCTTTCATCGCATTTTCGTGCAGGGCAACGCCAGCCCGAACTGCAATGCACCCGGCGGTTTTGGCATTACCTGCGAGATTTCCTATTCCTCCTACAAGCCGCTGCCGGTCGATGGCCAGGAATTGATCGACCTGTGCATTGCCGACTGCATCAAGGTCGGCATGATTCGCGCCGACGATGAAATCATGGTGGCCAATCAGGTCGACATGCCGTATGCCTACGTGCTCTACGATCATGCGCGGGCCAGCAACGTGGCCACCGTCAAGGCGTGGCTGGCGCAATACGACATCGTGCTGGCCGGCCGTTACAGCGAGTGGGAATACTACAATTCGGATCACGCCTTCATTGCCGGCAAGAAGGCAGCCGAGACGGTGCGCACCCTTGAGCAGAGCCGCGACATGAGCCTGGCTGCCGAGTAGGCGCTCTACTCCAGATCGGGCAAGCGATTGCCCCGGCGCCTTGCGGCTGCCGGGGCAATTTTCAATTGCACTGTCTTGGGTCGTCTGAAGCCGCCTGATCGCTCAGTCCAGAAACCCGCGCGGATTCTGCGATTGCCAGCGCCAGCCATCACGCGTCATGGCATCGAGCGAGCGGCTCGCGCGCCAGCCCAACAACTGGTGCGCCAGCGCCGGGTCGGCCCAGCATTCGGCGATATCACCCGGACGACGCGCGACGATCTCATACGGAATCTTCTTGCCGCAGGCTGCTTCGAAAGCGGCCACCATCTGCAGCACGCTCACACCGTCACCGGTGCCGAGATTGACCGTCACCAACCCCTTTGCATGATCGAAATACTGCAACGCGGCGACATGGCCCTCGGCGAGATCCATGACGTGGATGTAGTCACGTACGCCGGTACCGTCCGGCGTCGGATAGTCGCCCCCGAACACCCGCAGGCTGTCGCGCCGGCCGACCGCCACCTGGGCCACGAA
>JAYTLK010000063.1:0-9728 GCA_043729515.1 Herminiimonas sp. | reverse complement strand
GTCCATCTTGTAGACATGGTCGCCGGCCAGCACCAGCACGTATTGCGGTGCATAACCGCGCAGGATGTCCATGTTCTGGGCAATGGCGTCGGCAGTGCCGCGATACCAGTATTCCTCGTTGACTCGCTGTTGCGCCGGCAGGATGTCGACGAACTCGTTCAATTGCCCTTGCAGGAAACTCCAGCCACGCTGCAAATGCCGGATCAGGGAATGAGATTTATATTGGGTCAACACGCCAATGCGGCGAATGCCGGAATTCACGCAGTTCGACAGCGCGAAATCGATGATGCGGAATTTGCCGCCGAACGACACGGCAGGCTTGGCACGCATGTCGGTCAAGTCCTGCAGGCGCGAACCGCGTCCGCCGGCCAGTACCAGCGCTACGGTCCTTTGCGGCAGGCGGCGCGCGCGGTGCCCTTCTTTCGTCACGTCAGTCATGTCGCCTCTTGGATATTTTTATGGACAATTGCCCGTGTAAGCGCGCTAGCCGCTCTCCGGCAATACGCGGCTTCATCAAAATTATGGCTGTCGAAAGAATGCGATCGGTCAAATACGGATCAGATCATTGCAACGACGTTCCGGTTCCAGGCTGCCAATATCTGACCCGCCGGTGTCATCAGCGCCGCAACTTCTGCGCAATGTTATTAAAAGATTATTGATTTGCAATAATATCTGGAAAGCCGGTGTCGCGTGCTCGGCATGTCCGGCATCCGGGCGTCGCCTGCCCTGACACCCGGACCGGCCGGCACTGGCTGTCTCGCGCATGGCGCCGCAGGAAATCTGAACATGGATAGAGCAATGAATGCTGCAACCGATATGGCAACACGTCTGTCAACCACGCCGGCTGCCTTCGCCACCGATACGCATTGGTACAAGGATGCGGTGATTTACCAGGTGCACGTGAAATCGTTTTTCGATGCAAACAATGACGGCATCGGGGATTTTCCCGGGCTGGTCGCGCGTCTGGACTACATTGCCCAGCTCGGCGTGAACACGATCTGGTTGCTGCCGTTCTATCCATCGCCGCGGCGCGACGACGGCTACGACATTGCAGAATACAAGGGCGTGCATGCCGACTACGGCACGATGGAGGATGCGCGCGAATTCATCGCGGAAGCGCACCGGCGTGGCTTGCGGGTAGTGACCGAACTGGTGATCAACCACACCTCCGACCAGCATCCCTGGTTCCAGCGCGCCCGCAACGCGCCGGCCGGCTCACCCGAGTGGGAGTTCTATGTCTGGTCGGACAACGACCGTGCGTATGACGGTACCCGCATCATCTTCTGCGATACCGAAAAATCGAACTGGACCTGGGACCCGGTGGCCAACGCGTATTTCTGGCACCGCTTCTATTCGCATCAGCCCGACTTGAATTTCGATAACCCTGCCGTGCTCGATGCGGTGCTGGACGTCATGGGCTTCTGGCTCGATCTGGGGGTCGATGGCCTGCGCCTGGACGCAGTGCCATACCTGATCGAGCGCGAAGGCACCTCGAACGAAAACCTGCCCGAGACCCATGCGATCCTGAAGAAAATTCGCGCCGCGATGGACAGCCAGTACAGCGGACGCCTGCTGCTGGCCGAAGCCAACATGTGGCCGGAAGACGTGCAGCAATATTTTGGCGAGAGCGATGAATGCCACATGGCGTTTCACTTTCCGCTCATGCCGCGCATGTACATGGCGCTGGCTCAGGAGGACCGCTTTCCGATCACCGACATCCTGCGCCAGACGCCGGCCATTCCCGCCGATTGCCAGTGGGCGATCTTCCTGCGCAATCATGACGAGCTGACGCTGGAAATGGTGACCGACAAGGAGCGTGATTATCTCTGGAATCACTACGCGCCGGACCGCCGTGCCCGCATCAACATGGGCATTCGGCGGCGTCTCGCGCCACTGCTCGAGCGCGACCGCCGCCGGACCGAGCTCCTCAACAGCTTCCTGCTTTCCATGCCCGGCACGCCGGTGCTGTATTACGGCGACGAGATCGGCATGGGCGACAATATTCATCTCGGTGACCGCGACGGGGTACGCACGCCGATGCAGTGGACGTCGGATCGCAACGGCGGTTTCTCGCGCGCCAATCCGGCTGCGCTGGTGCTGCCGCCGATCATGGACCCGCTGTATGGCTACGAGGCGGTCAATGTCGAGGCGCAGCATGCCGACCCGTATTCGCAGCTCAACTGGATGCGCCGCATGCTGGCGGTACGCAGCAAGCACCCGGCGTTCGGCCGTGGCACGCTCAAGATTCTGTATCCGGCCAATCGCAAGATCCTGGCGTATCTGCGCGAACATGCGGCGCCGGGTGGCGGCATCGAGACCATCCTGTGCGTGGCCAACGTGTCGCAAAGCGCACAGGCGGTCGAACTCGACCTGTCCGATTTCGCGGGGCGGGTGCCGGTCGAGATGCTGGGTGGCGCAGCCTTTCCGCCAGTTGGCCGGTTAAACTATTTGCTGACCTTGCCGCCGTATGGTTTTTACTGGTTCCTGCTGGCGGCCGAAGCAGCCCTGCCAGCATGGCACGTGCCGACTCCCGAGCCGCTGCCGGAATACACCACGCTCGTGATCCGCCACAGCGTGTCCGAAATTTTATACGCGCCAATTCGCCAAAGCCTGGAGAACGACGTCCTGCCGGCTTATCTGCCCAAGCGCCGCTGGTATGCCGACAAGGGCGAGAAGCTGCTGTCGACCCGCATCGCCCTGGCGACCGAACTGCCGCTTTCGCCTGGCCGCCCCGGCATCCTGCCGATGCTGCTGGCCGAAATCGAAACGCGCACGGCAAAAGGCGTGCATTGCTACACGCTGCCGCTCGGCTATTTCCGCGAAGGCGATCTGGCAACGCCATTGCCGCAACAGCTGGCGCTGGCGCGGGTGCGGCGCGGCCCGCGGGTCGGTTACCTGACCGATGCCTTTGCCCTCGACGGTTTTGCGGTGACGGTGATGGATTTGGTGCGGGCCAACACGATCCTGCCTTGCGAGGATGGGGAAGTGCGATGCATCGCCACGGCTGCATTGGACGCGATCGTGCTGGACGAGGCGCCCGAGATACGACGACTGTCGCTGGAGAAATCGAACACTTCGCTTGTGTTGGGCGACGCGGTCGTGCTGAAAGTGATCCGGATCAACCAGGCCGGCGTGCACCCGGAAGCCGAGATGGGCCGTTACCTGATGCGCCAAGGGTATGCGAATGCACCTCCACTGCTCGGAGAAATCACCCGCGTGGACCATGGTGGCGTGCCACATGCGTTGGTGATCCTGCAGCGCTTCGTGCATAACCAGGGCGATGCATGGCATTGGTTGCGGGAGACGCTGGTGCGGGCCATGCATCAGGCAGCGGCAGTGCCGGGCGGCGCCCTTGAGTCCGCTGTGGCCGGCCTGAGTGCAGCGGCTGCGCTTGGCCAGGCAACCGTGACTGCCATGATCGATCCGATGGCCGAGCTGATGCAATTCGCCGCTATCCTCGGCCAACGTCTGGGCGAGCTGCATGCCGCATTGGCTGCGGCTACGGATGATCCGGACTTCGCGCCGCGGGCTGCAACCGACGACGATGTGGCTGCCTGGAGCGCTGATGCGACGGCACAGCTCGAGGCCGCATTCGGTGTCTTGCGCGGCATCGGTGGCGACCTCACGCCTGACGAGGCGGCGCGGGCCGGTCGGCTGCTGGCGCAGCGCGAGCGCCTGCTGCAACGGATCGATGCCCTGGCGCAGGCAGGGGTCGGCAGTGTCTGCAGCCGGATTCACGGTCATTTTCATCTGAGCCGGGTGCTCGTTGCCCAGGGCGATGTGTATCTGGTCGATTTCGACGGCGAGCATGGCAAGCCGAGCACGGTTTCACGCAAGAAAACGAGTCCGATGCGTGATGTCGCCGGTTTGTTGCGCTCGCTCGATCATGCGGTGGCGTCCGCCACCCGGGGCGGCCCGACCGACTTCGCCCCTGATGCGGACGACCGCACGAACGACATGCTCGGGCGCTTCCTGCCGCAAGCCAGTGCGAAATTTCTCGCAGCATATTGGGCAGCAGGTCCGGTTCCGCACGGGCATGCCGGCCAGGCGGGTGTGTCCCGCGATGCACGCGCGTCGCCTGCGGCGCCAGAGTCGTTTGGACCTCTTGGACCTCTTGGACCTCTTGGACCGCTCGACCCGCCAAGAGCGGCCGACGCCAACACCGGACGCCGGCGCGGCGATCGTGATATTGAAAGCACCGAGACCGTGCCGGCCTCACCGCTGCTGCAACTCTTCATGTTGGAAAAGGCAGCCCATGAAATTTGCGATGAAGCGGCGAACTGCCCGACGTGGCTCGGCGTGGCGATAGAAGGCATGGCGCGTATCGCTGACACACTGCTGGAAAATCCTGCCTGCTCGTCGACTGCGGGAGGTAGCCATGAATGACCGTCCTGCTGATGCCGAACGCGTCGATCAAGTACTTGCAAGCGATGCGGAGGCTGCCTGTGTCCGACGGCGCGACGACATCGACATCGGCCGGCTGAGCGCCGGGCATTGGCCCGATCCCTTTGCGGTTCTGGGCCCGCATGTGCACGGTGGCCGGGTGGAAGTGCGCACTTTCCAACCGGGTGCACGCAGCGTGCAGGTGCGCTTGCTTGCGTCACCGGCATCAGCATCGGCGTCGGCGTCGATTGAGCACGTCGGAACCCATCTTTTGGCGCATGACGGTAAAGGGCTGTTCGCCAGCAGCGTGGCTGGCTTGGCGCCCGGTCAAGCGTATGTTCTCGACATCGCCTGGCCAGATCCGGCAGCCGCTGGTGTCGGGCAGACGGGCGCCGACAGCGCCGATGGCAACCATGGCACCGTCGTCCAGACCACCGAGGATGCCTACGCCTTCGGCCCCTTGCTGGGCGACCTCGATCTCCATTTGCTGGCCGAGGGCACGCACCGTGACCTGGGTCGCTGTCTCGGCGCGCAGGTGATGACGATCAACGGCGTGCCGGGCACCCGCTTTGCCGTGTGGGCGCCGAACGCCTGGCGGGTGTCGGTAGTAGGTGACTTCAATGGTTGGGACGGGCGCCGTCATCCGATGCGCCTGCGTTCTGAAGCCGGTGTGTGGGAGCTGTTCTTGCCACGCATTGGCGCCGGCGCCGTCTACCAATACGAATTGATCGGCGCCGACGGCAACCTGCAGCCTCTGAAGGCCGATCCGGTCGCACGCGCCACCGAGCTGCCTCCGCGCACCGGTTCCATCGTCGCCGCGCCGGCGGTCTTTGCCTGGGAGGACCATGCGTGGATGGCTGCGCGGACACGGCGCCAGCATCCGGACCAGCCGATCTCGGTGTATGAGGTCCATGCTGCTTCATGGATGCGGGTGATGGAAGAGGGGATGCGCAACCTTAATTGGGATGAACTTGCTGCCCGCCTGATTCCGTATGCGACCGGCATGGGCTTCACGCATCTGGAATTGCTGCCGGTGATGGAGCATCCCTTCGGCGGCTCCTGGGGTTATCAGCCGTTGAGTCAATTTGCACCATCGGCACGTTTCGGTTCGCCGCAGGGGTTTGCCCGCTTCGTCGACGCTTGTCATCGTGCCGGACTAGGCGTGATCCTCGACTGGGTGCCGGCCCACTTTCCGGCCGATGGCCATGGACTGGCGCGCTTCGATGGCACGGCACTGTATGAACACCTGGATCCGCGCGAGGGTTTTCATCAGGACTGGAACACGCTGATCTACAACCTCGGGCGCAACGAAGTCTGCGGTTTTCTGATAGCCGGCGCGCTCGAGTGGCTCGAGCAGTATCACGTCGACGGCCTGCGGGTCGATGCCGTCGCCTCGATGCTGTACCGCGACTACAGCCGCAAGGCCGGGCAATGGATTCCCAACATCCACGGTGGACGGGAGAATCTGGAATCGGTGGCATTCCTGCGCAACCTGAACCAGGTGGTGGCCGAGCGCTGCCCCGGCGTGCTGATGATTGCCGAGGAATCGACCGCCTGGCCTGGCGTGTCCGCGCCAGTACAGGATGGTGGTCTTGGCTTCCAGTTCAAATGGAACATGGGCTGGATGCATGACTCGCTGCATTACGCAGCCACCGATCCGCTCGAACGGCGGCATCATCACCAGAAAATCACCTTCGGCCTGGTCTACGCGTTCTCGGAAAAATTCGTCCTGCCGATTTCGCATGACGAAGTCGTGCATGGCAAAGGGTCGTTGGTCAACAAGATGCCTGGCGCCGACCTGGCGCAACGGCTGGCGAACCTGCGTGTCTATCTCGGCTTCATGTGGACCCATCCTGGCAAGAAGCTGCTTTTCATGGGCTGCGAGCTGGCGCAGGAAAGCGAGTGGAACCACGATAGCTCGGTACACTGGGACCTGCAGCATGACCCGCGCCACCGTGGAGTGCAGGATCTGGTGCGCGAGTTGAACCGGCTCTATGCGGCCGAGCCGGCACTGCATGCGGCCGACACCCGGGCGGAAGGATTTTGCTGGATCATCGGCGACGACGACGGCAACAGTGTGTTTGCCTGGATCCGCAGCGATGGCGCCGGCAACCGGCTGTTGGTCGTCCATAATTTCACGCCCGTCATGCATCCGGCGTATCGCATCGGTGTGCCGGCCGACGCCCGAGGCAATCGCACCCGCTGGGGCGAGTTGCTCTGCACGTCGTCCGCGGCTTATGGCGGTGATGTCATCGGCCCGGCCAATGCGCTGGTCGAGACAGACGCCTTCGGCAGCCACGGCCTGGCACAATCGGTCGTCCTGTGCTTGCCCGGGCTATCGACTCTTATTTTGAAGGAAATCCGCTAGACATGGACTTGTCCAACACCAGCATTGCCCGCATCGAAGCCGGCGCACCTTATCCGCTCGGCGCAACCTATGACGGCGTCGGCACTAATTTTGCGGTCTTCTCCGCCAACGCGCTGCAAATGGATTTGTGCCTGTTCGATCCGGCCGGCCGACATGAAGTGGTTCGCATCGCGCTGCCCGAATGCACCAATCAAATCTGGCACGGTTATGTGCCGGGCCTGCCTGCCGGCAGCCTGTACGGCTTTCGGGCGCATGGTCCGTACCTGCCGGAGCAGGGCCATCGCTTCAATCCGAACAAGCTGCTGCTCGACCCTTACGCAAAACTGTTGCACGGCAAGGTGCGCTGGACCGATGCGCTTTACGGATATCGGCTCAGCTCGCATCGCGCCGACCTGTCGTTCGATCGCCGCGACAGCGCGCTGGCCATGCCGAAGGGCGTGGTGACTGATTCCAGCTTCAACTGGCATGACGAGCGGCGTCCGAAGATCGCCTGGGACAAGACGGTATTTTACGAAGCGCACCTGCGCGGCCTGACCATGGGCCGTGACGATGTGCGACCACAATACCGGGGCACCTTCGCGGCGCTGGCCGAGCCGGCCGTGATCGACCATTTGGTAAAACTTGGCATCACCTCGCTGGAACTGTTGCCGATCCACGCCTTCGTCCAGGACCGGCGTCTGGTTGCGCACGGCCTGGTGAACTACTGGGGTTACAACACGCTCTCATTTTTCGCACCCGAATCGCGTTACCTGGGCAATGGCACCCTCGATGAAATGCGCCACGCCGTCCAGCAGTTGCATCACGCGGGCATTGAAGTCATTCTTGACGTTGTCTACAACCATACCTGCGAAGAAAGCGAACTCGGCCCGACCATGTCCTATCGCGGCCTGGACAACGCCAGTTATTACCGCCTGCAGGCCGACAATCCGCGTTACTGCGTCAACGACACCGGATGCGGCAACACGGTCAACATGTCCCATCCACGGGTGATCCAGATGGTGATGGATTCGCTGCGTTACTGGGTCAGCGAATTCCATGTCGATGGCTTCCGGTTCGATCTCGGCGCAACACTCGGGCGCGAGCCGAATGGCTTTGATCCCGGTTGCGGCTTCTTCGACGCGCTGATGCAGGATCCGCTGCTGGCCGGCGTGAAGCTGATTTCGGAGCCGTGGGACATCGGCCCCGGCGGTTACCAGGTCGGCAATCATCCGGCCGGCATGGCCGAATGGAACGACCAATACCGCGACGACGTGCGCTGCTTCTGGAAAGGTGACGCCGGCATGCGCAAGGTGGTCGCTGCGCGCCTGCTTGGCTCACCCGATCTGTTCCGCCATCATCGGCGCCGGCCGTGGGCTTCCGTCAATTTTCTCACTGCCCATGACGGCTTCACGCTGCATGACATGGTGTCGTACAACGAAAAACACAACGACGCCAACCGGGAAGACAACCGCGACGGCAACAGCGACAACAAGAGTTTCAACTGGGGTGCGGAAGGACCAACCGACGACGCCGGCATCCTGGAAATGCGTGCGCGCATCAAGCGCTCGCTGATGATGACGCTGATGTTTTCCAACGGCACGCCGATACTGCTGGGAGGGGACGAATTCAGCCGCACGCAGCAGGGAAACAACAATGCCTATTGCCAGGATACGGCGATTTCATGGTACGACTGGGGCCTGGCCGAGACGCCGGCCGGCCGTGCCTTCCATGCCTTCACCCGCCAGTGCATCGCGGCGCGCCTGGCACGCCCGACCTTGCATAGTGCGCACTTCTTCATGGCAGAGCCGAGCGTGATCGCCGGCGTGCCGGACGTGACCTGGTGCGATGAAAGCGGCAATGACATGATGCCGGAGAACTGGGAATTCCAGGAAGGGCGCCTCCTGGGGCTGCGCCGGGTTGCGCCATTGAGCGAAGCGACGGTAACCGGTGCGCCGGCGGCCGTGTCTCTGCTGCTGATGAATGCGTCGCCAAATGATCGCGAATTCACTTTGCCGCAGCCGATGATGGAATGGACCGTGTTGCTCGACAGCGCCTATCCTCCTGCTGCCGCTGATGTCGATATCACCGATGCGGCAAACCCGCTGCCCGGCAGCCGGCCGCAAGACAACCGGGTCGTTGTCGCTGCCCATTCCGCCATGCTGCTGGCGGCCGAGTACACCCATGCCTGAATTTCGTTTCGGTGCCCGTCTGCTGTCGACCGGGCGCACGCATTTTCGCTTCTGGGCTCCCAGTCTGGCCGAGGTCGCGCTCGAGATCGAAGGCCGCGCATCGCGGGTCATGACGCCGCATCCGGATGGGTGGTTCGACTGCGAAGTCGATTGCGGTGCCGGATCACGATACCGATTCCGGGTAATGCCGGAGCTGGCGGTGCCCGATCCGGCGTCGCACCTGCAGGCGGGTGACGTGCATGACGCCAGCGTGGTGGTCGATCATGATAATTACCAGTGGCAGCATGCCGCCTGGGCCGGCCGGCCGTGGCACGAAACGGTGCTCTATGAATTGCATGTCGGCGCCTGCGGTGGCTTTGCCGGCGTCGCAGCCAGGCTACCGGCGCTGGCGGCACTGGGCGTGACGGCGGTGGAATTGATGCCGATCGCCGATTTTCCGGGAGCGCACAACTGGGGGTACGACGGCGTGCTGATGTATGCGCCCGACGCCTCCTACGGCACGCCGGACGAGTTGAAGGCAATGATCGACGCCGCACATGGTCTGGGAATGATGATGTTCCTCGATGTCGTCTACAACCATTTCGGGCCGGATGGCAATTACTTTGGTGCGTACGCAAAACCGCTGTTTCGGGATGACCTGCCCACGCCCTGGGGAAAGGCAATTGATTTTCGCGTGCCGGAGGTGCGAGATTTTTTCACCGGTAATGCGTTGCACTGGCTGCATACCTACCGCTTCGATGGATTGCGCTTTGATGCCGTGCATGCGATCGCCGGACATGACTGGCTGTGCGAGGTCGCGCAGGTCGTGC